>CAISWS010000118.1 GCA_903889265.1 uncultured Bacteroidota bacterium | reverse complement strand
CCTCCGTTTTTAACTCAATGCGGGTTTGTTCGGCGGTTTTGTAATCGGGGTATTCAGGCAGGCTTTCTTCTTTAGCCTGGCCCGGTAATAAATCAGTAGGCACTAGTTTCGCATCCAGCGGCAGGCCTATAAGCTGGGCTAAATTGGCCGAGGAAGTCTTTACTGAGTCTTCCGATATTTTCATCTGGTATTTGGTATTCTGCAAATTAAGGTAGGCCCTGCTTACATCCGTTTTTACCGCGTTTTGGTTATCAAACTTCACCTTGGTATCATCATAGGCTTTCTGGTCACGCTCCAGTGTTTTTTGCACCTTTTTTACCCGTTCAGTATTTAAAAGCACCAGAAAATACGACCTTGAAACATTTACTTTAAGGTCAATAATGCCCTGCTGCAATTGCAGGTCGGTAAGCTTTTGCTGACTTTGGGAGTATTTTAAATCGCCAATGGCATTGGCATCTATCAGCGGAACGTTAAAGTCAACGCTGCCGGTGCCCTGGTATTTGGTTCCCTGTTGTATCTTCAGGTTTTCCTCAGCCCCGGTAATCGGGTTCGGAAATTTGAGGGCAACAACAGGTAAATTCAGGTTTTGCTGCAGGGCAAAGCTTCCGGTTATTTTGGGTAGAAATCCAGATACGGATTGCAGCTTTTTAGCCGCCGATATTTTCTGCTCAACCAGGTAGTTCTGAAAGGAAGGTTGGTTTTTAATGGCATAATTAATGGCTTCATCCAGGCTCATGTTAAGCGTGGCCTGCGCTGATGACACCTGCGAGGTAAAAACCAATATTATTGCGTACAATAGCTTTTGCATAATCAAAAATTTACGCGTCAAAAAAAGCAGGTATTTTGCTGATGCCGGGTGTGAATTATGCGAAACGGATGTTCTTTAGTCCGAAGCGTTGTATAGCGGAGAGTTCAATATCCGCTTATTGCGGTGGTAAGCAAAACTGTTTAAAGCAAAAAACTGTTCTACTTTCGAACTGATATGGCAAAAGAACAATTAAGCGTTTTTGATATTTTCAAGATAGGTGTCGGCCCCTCCAGCTCCCATACCTTAGGCCCGTGGCGCGCGGCTGAAAGGTTTTTAAAGGAAACCGAAATGCAGGCTATTCAGTCCATCAGGGTTAGCCTGTATGGCTCATTGGCAAAAACCGGTAAAGGCCACGGAACCGATATTGCCGTTATGCTGGGCTTAACAGGCGAAGACCCGGTTACTTTCGATACATCGAAACTGAGTGCCACCATCGAACAAATCAATTTCAGCAAAAAAATAAAGCTGGGTGGGGTAAACGAAATAAATTTTGACCCAGCTACTGATATTATCTTTTTAAAAAAGGAAGGGCTTCCATTTCACCCCAACGCATTAAGGATAAAAGCCATTTTTAATAACGAACAGGAAAAGGAAGAAACCTACTATTCCGTAGGCGGCGGCTTTGTTGTAAAGGACGGAGAAAACCCATCCACTAAGCAATTGCTTACCTTAAAGTATGATGTAAACGATGCCGATGACCTTTTGCAGAATTGCATGAGCGCCGGTATCAGTATATCGGCACTGGTAATGGAGAACGAAAAAACCTGGCGCAGTGAACGTGAAACAATTAAAGGCGTTTTAAATATATGGCGTGTAATGCAGGAATGTATTTACCGCGGCTGCCACGCCGATGGTATTTTGCCCGGTGGACTACACGTTGTGCGCAGGGCAGCCAAAATGAATCGTCAATTGTTGAAAGGCAAGCCCGAAAGCAATTTTAAAGAATGGGAAGACGCGATACGGAAATCAAGCACAGATTTTACCAGTATTATGAACTGGATAAGCTGCTTTGCGCTGGCTGTTAATGAAGAGAATGCCGCCTTTGGGCGAGTAGTAACCGCCCCCACAAACGGTGCTGCCGGGGTTGTGCCCGCTGTGCTGATGTATTACTATATGTTTGGTAAAAACACCTGCGATGAGGATATTGTAAAATTTATGTTCACCGCATCGCAAATAGGTTGCCTGTTTAAAATGGGCTCAACCATATCAGCCGCCATGGGCGGATGCCAGGCAGAAATCGGAGTTTCGTCAGCAATGGCTGCCGGGGCCTTAACAGAGTGCCTGGGAGGCTCACCTTCACAAGCTATGCAGGCTGCTGAGATTGCGATGGAGCACCACCTGGGTATGACCTGCGACCCCATTGGAGGACTTGTTCAAATACCCTGTATTGAAAGAAATACGATGGGCGCCATTAAGGCTATTACCGCCAGCCAACTTGCATTGCAGGGTGATGGCGAGCAAATGAAAGTATCGTTAGATGCCGTAATAAAAACCATGTGGGACACAGCGGTTGACATGAGCAGCAAATACAAGGAAACCGCCGAAGGCGGACTTGCCATTAAGGTTCCGTTGAACTTGCCGGAGTGCTAGAGTTTAGGCTGGTATTTAGTAATTAGTATTTAGACTGAAACATCTTCTTTCATTTTGGTTGAAGGCTCAGCATTTGTCCAAATACTAAATATTTACTTCTTAATACCAGCGGTTTTGAATCTACCGGAATATTCATTTAATTTGAATTGAATCAGCCAAACAATATTACATGAAGAAATATTTACTACTTATTGCATTTGCGTTTGTAATGCTTACCACAGAGGCTCTGGGCCATTATGTTTTGCATACCTGGACATATGGCGGATTGAGCCGAGAATATTACTTATATGTGCCTAGCAGTTACGATAGCACCAAGCCATCGCCTTTTGTGCTGGTGTTACATGGTTTGGGCGATACCATCCCCAACTTTATTGGTATTAATATGAACCTTGTTGCCGATACAGGTAATTTTATTTTTGCAGTACCGCAAGCTATTACAGACCCAACAATAGGTTATTCGGCCTGGAACTCAGGGGCTGGTGAATTCTCCATTCAATTAAACCCCAACGTGGATGATGTTGGCTTTTTGAACGCGATTATTGATTCAACCGGAGCTCATTATAACATAGATCAGACCCGTATATATAGCACGGGCTTTTCCATGGGTGGTTTTATGACCAACAGGTTGGGTTGCGAACTGAATAACCGGATTGCAGCTATTGCATCCGTTTCAGGCACTATTGGTACTTATTTAACCTGTAACCCTACCAGGGTTGTGCCTGCCTGCCATTTCCACGGCACCGCTGATCAGGTGGTTTATTATACCGGTGATATGTTTGGTAATGACCCCGAAGCTTTGGTTGCTTACTGGAGAACCCATGATGGCTGTGATTCTGTGCCAATAATTGATACCCTGCCTAAAGTACAGCCTGACACCTTAACGTTTATCCATTACATCTATCCCAATGGACTTTACGGTTCAGATGTTGAGTTTTACAAAGTGGTGAACGGCACCCACGAGTGGATTTATGAACCTAATATGAATTACTCAGTTGCTATCTGGCAGTTTTTCTACAAGCACAAATGGGTACCACAGGTTAATGCCATTAACGAAGTACCGGTTACGGTTGATATAAAAATTTTCCCTAACCCCGCCAACGATGCGTTAAATATTGAGTATACACCCAACAGGTTAACTGCACAACCTGAATTAATAATAACCGACCTAACAGGCAGGATAGTAATGAAAAGCGAACTGTCTTTAAGCCAAAACACACTACAAATTGAAACTAATAACTGGGCTGCCGGTTCATATACCTACAACGTAAGAGCTAATGAGAATGGGGTATTGGCGAGAGGAATATTTGTGGTAGCGCATTAGTATTTATAATACAATGGGGCGCTGATTTGTTATACTTTATAAACCACATCCAGATACTTCTTCAATATATCACTGATAATACCGCGGAAAGGAAGTGAAGCTGCCAGCCCGTAAACCGGTGCCAACCCATCTTTGTTACCAGGGTTTGCTTTTACATAAGCAACGGAATCTTTTAAATCCTGAATAAACCTTTCAGCTACTCCGGGTTGGGTGTGGCGCAGGGTTAAGGCAATATGAAAACAGGCTGGCTTGTGCAAACCGTTCAGGCTCCAGTGCCTTTGCGTCATTTGCTCTAATACTTCGTAAATATTTAAACTGTCGCTTGACAGGGCGAATATCCAGAAAGAACTGCCCAGTATTTTTATTTCAGGTATGGTTTGTATACCTGCCCTTATTTTATCCGCTGTTTCAAAAATAGCTTTGGTGGCTTTTAAGTAGCCCTCCTCTCCCACCGATAGCAATGCTGCCCAGCATGCCGCACTTAAAGCACCCGGGCGGCTACCGGCCAGCGTGGGCGACATGTATAAACCACCAGGCCAGTCTGTTGAAGTGTAAAACTGAAAATGACGCAACTCTTCGTCCCGGTACAATACCACCGAAGTGCCTTTAGCGGCATATCCGTATTTGTGGGTATCAACACTCATAGAGGTAACACCGGGTAAGCGGAAATCCACCACCGGCACTTTGTAACCCAGCTTTTCGGCAAAAGGCACAATGAACCCGCCCAGGCAGCAATCTGTGTGAAAACCGATTCCGTTCTTCAGCGCAATCTCTGATAATTCCTGTATAGCATCAATAGTGCCGTGCGGAAATGATGGCGCCGAGCCTACAATAACCACGGTATTATTATTTACCGCCTTACGTACAAGATTTACATCCACCTTATAATCGCCGGTAAACGGAATTTTAACCTGTTTGATGTTGAAATACTGGCTGGCCTTATCAAAAGCAACATGGGCTGTTAAAGGCAAAATCATTTCGGGTTCGGTAATGCCCTTTAACTCGCGTGCCCGGTCGCGGTAGGTTTTCATGGCTACCAGTATACTTTCGGTACCTCCGCTGGTAACCGTGCCGCAAACGTTTGCGTTATGACCTGCCGTGCCTTTGCCGTGTATGGTTGCTACCATACTTACTATTTCAGCCTCAAACTTGGTTGCAGAGGGAAACAGATCTGTGTGCAACGGATTGCTTTGGCTTTGCAATGCGTATACTTTGTTCAGAAAATTGATATGCTCCTGATCGCCGTGGTAAATGCCTCCGCTTACGTAACCTTCGCGCCACTTCACAGTTTCAAGGTCGTGCATGCTTTGCATTTCGGCCAATATCTTCTCATGGCTTAAACCTGAAGATGGCAACTTCGGATACTTCTCATATTTACCGGCATAAGGCTTTAGCGAATGCTCCAGCACCTGCATGGTTTTTGCATTCTCCTCATCCAGCAGCTTTTTAATTGCCGGAATCTTCTTCATCCGCTTTTCAATAAAACGTGTAGCCGGCCCGGGGAGCCAGGCAAGTTTTTCGGATATTTCTTCTATGTTCATTTTGCGCGTGTTCAGGTGTTCAAGTGCTCATGTGTTCAGGTGGTTTTGTATTCAACATAAACACATTAACACCTTGGCACCTGAACACAATGTTACTTATGCATCTTCCCCCAAATGGGTTTATTCTTGGCATATATCTCCAGCAGGTGGGCAAACATCTCATCGTACATGGCCCGGTGTTTAGGATTGGGTTCAAAAGTGTGGTTTGCTTCAACCACTTTGCTTACATCATCAATACTAATCATGTTCAAAGCCAGCAATGCCAGCAATGCAGTGCCACGGCTGTTACTCATCAGCGGCTCCTTCATTTGCCTTACCGGTCGGTTAAATATATCCGCAGCTATCTGGCTCCATACGGCAGAGTTAGCCCCACCACCAATAAAGTTGATTGCGTCAAACTTCCTCGCCGTCATCTTCTCAACATAAAACAAAAGCCACTTCGCATTTAAGCTTACACCTTCCAGCACCGAACGCAACATGTGCGTACGGTTGTGGGTTAGCGACATATTATAAAAGCCTCCGCGCACACTATGGTCATCAACAGGGCTGCGTTCGCCATATAACCAGGGTAAAAACTGCAGGCCATCGGCGCCGGGCGTAACTTTATCAACTATTTTATCTACCAGTTTATAAAAATCTTTCGGCGCTGCACCGGTGTTCAGCTCATCGGGGTAATACAACAGGTTATTTTTAATGAAGTTCAGACAGGCCCCTGCGGATTCCTGTTCGTTGGCAATAATATACCTGCCTGGTATGCCCGATGGTATAGTGCCCATGTTGTGAAACATATCAGTTTTCTTAAAAGGCACGTGGCAAACCAGCCAGCTGCTGGTGCCAATGTAAAAGTGGCCCTCGTAATCTTTTACTGCCCCACTGCCAATGGCGGCACTTTGCACATCGGGTGTACCGCTTATTACTTTAACATCCGCACTTAAATTAAATTCTTCTGCCACTGCCTTGCTTACATTACCCAGCACAGAATTGGTTGGCACCAATTCCGGAAATTTGCTGCGGGCAATGCCGGTAAGTTTTACCAAATCTTCGCTGTAGGTAATATTGTTGATGTCGCGGTTGTCGGTTACCCAATACAGGGCAATTGAATCGTAACTGGCCACCATGCGGCCGGTTAACCAGTAGTTGAGATAATCTTTAGGCTCGAGAAACTTATGTGTTTTTTCGTATATTTTAGGCAGCTCGGCTTTTATATACAGCATGTGGGCAATAGTATCCTTTCCGCTTTTGGTAGGGCCACCACCGGTTAACCTTATCCATTTCAGCAACTTGCCAACCCCGTAGCCTTCCACCCGTATGGGGCCATGCGCCAGTGCGCTAACGTGTTTGGCCCCGCGTGTATCCATCCATATAATGGAGTCCATTAATGGCTGGCCTTTTTCATCCAGGGCTACGGTGCCGCTCCATTGGGCCGTGCAGTTAATACCCACTATCCGTTTGGTATCAATATTATTTTTCGAAATCAGTTTTTTATAGCAGCTTTTAATGGCGTTTAACCAATCAGCAGGGCGCTGCTCGGCACCGCCGTTTTCGTATAATAACAGGGGCACATCTTCAAACTCGTGTGCAAGGCATTTAGCTTGTGCATCAAATAAGGCCACCTTGGGGCCCGAGGTTCCTAAATCAATAGTTAAAATAAGTGGGTTTGCTACCGCCATGTATCAATAAATTTAGCGGGCTGAAATTAAATAGTTTGGGGTATAATAAAAGGGGAAGCGGGAATTTGTTTGGCCGAAAAACATTGTTGCCATGACGCGCTCTTTTTTGAACTTATCTTATCAACTCATTTATGCATTGGCTATGCTGAGGGTATTGCTGCAACAATTCAGTCCTGTTTGCCAGTTCAAAATCCTGGAAATTGAAACCGGGCGAAACGGTGCAACCAACCAGCGAGAAGCCCTCCGTTACTGAGCAACGCGAGGCAAACCACAGGCCTGCGCGCACGGTGGCCTGGAACCCTTCGCCATTAGCGGCATCACGCCCAAGGCGGATTACCTGCAAGATGCCTTGCTCATCTATTACAAATACTTCCAGCATATCACCATCATAAAAGTGCCATAGTTCGTCAGACTTAATGCGATGAAATGCCGAAAACGAATTACCCGGCATCAAAAAATAAATGGCCGTGCTGAAATTGCGCGGGCCGGTAAAGCCTTCGGGTAATTGATTAGTTGAATCAGTGCTGCGATAGGTTTCTGCATACCAGCCACCTTCGGGGTGGGGTTGAAGGTTGAAGTGGGTGATGTAAGTTTGGATTTGGGGATTCATGGGGGGAAGATAAGCGGAAATTAACGCATGAAAATATACTTACAACGTAATCCACATTTGGGAAAGGAGGATTAGTTAAAATTTTAGCAGTTACCTTCGTGTATTTGACAATAAAGTGTAATACTAGAATATATTAAGCAATGGACAATAGACTACAAATATACACGCCGGGTGACGATTGCAACTTTTTGATGGATGGAACTATAGCTAACGGGACGTTTTATAAATTACCCCCGCTAGTCCTCGTTTCCAAAACGAGGATTCAACGGTTGCGGCATTTGTAATGCCTGTATTTTAATTGTACTTGAAGTGGCAAAATCACCGCAGACAACCAAGATTTGACAACTTTTTAAAAGTTGTCAAATCTGCTCCTTATCAAACCCCGCATTGAAAATATTCCGCTCATTTATCATCTTTGTAAAATGGGAATATGCATTCACTATTCAGGCTGGTTGAAAACCAAAAAGTCACTACCCCATCTTATTGAGGAAGTGAAGGACATTGCAGAAACCTATAAATGGCAATATCATCTTTTTGAAGATGAATTTCCGTTTGGCAGTTTCAATAAGCCTGTTTTAAACGACAAAGCTTACGGAATTTGTTTTACTCCCCCGGGATGTGAACCGCTAACTTTGACTTTTGCCAGCAATG
>CAISWS010000117.1 GCA_903889265.1 uncultured Bacteroidota bacterium | reverse complement strand
TTTTTGCAAGCAAATACTGGTTCATCGCCAAGATAAAAGAGCTAAAACATGCTGAGGACAGGGGCAGGGTGCCAGTTGTATAAACCCGGACACCCTGATCTATTTTTGGCAGGCTAATATTTATCCCTTATTGGGCAGGTTTTGGTTCATCAGACTTTTTCACTTTTTTTATTTTTTTGCTGCGGTCCTGATCAAAGCCGTCCTGGTCTTTAAATACTTTTTTATTTAACACCAGTTGCACGCCAATGTTAAATCCTATGTTGCTGAACGGAAATACGGGACTTATATCCTGTTTAGGTTGGTTAGGGTTGTAATTCGGGTTATAAACTACATTATTGCTTTGGCCATTCAGGCTTTTTACATAAATAGTTTCTTCACGATAGGGACCTCTGAATGGTGTCAGGTCATTGCCGTCGGCATTCCACTGGGTAACCAAGGTGTACTTGCCTTTCATATTTAAATACTGGCCATTTATTTCGGCAAAGAAATTTATGAAGTTAGCCGGGCGGTAAACCACCCCTATTGCACCATTAAATCCCACGGTAAATTGTGTTATGGTTTGCATAGTAACTGAGGTAATGTCGCCTAAAAAATAAGGAGCATTATATGTAGTTGTTGTTGCGCTTACTCCATCCATTACCATGTTAAGTGTGTTGTTTATTTGGGTGTAAACGGGCAATGCCAGGCCCGCGCGCAAATAGGGATAGCATTTGAATTTAGGTTTTGAAAAAGCAAAAATCAATGACGGCGACAGCACCAGGCTTTTACTTACACAGGTTATCGTGTTATCAAGATATCCACCTGAAGGCGCCGGATTACCGGCACTATCAGGCTGATATAAGATGGTTTGCTGGTAGGCAGAAATAGTTTTACTTTGAGCGTAAGAAACTCCAAGGTCTATACCAATGTATGGATTGAACATGTAACCAAATCGAAGGCCAACGTTGAAACCATGCCCGAAAGAATTATGGACTAACTGGTTAGCAACGTTTGGCCCATTGATGTTGGCCAGATTAGCGAATTGGTCAACTTTAGGTGTAAGGGTATTTATCAGCGGCGCCGGAATATTTTCTGCCGTTGGATCCCAGGCATATCCTCCCGTCCATCTTACCGTGAACCCGGGGAAATTAGGTGCAACCTGCGCATTTGTATTTATTGCGTAGTTAACTATTAAAATAAATAAAACAATCCTTCTCACCTTAAAATTTATGATTGCAAGATATGCATTGAACGCAATAAACTAAACCGGCTGAAACGATTTTTGCATAAACGCTAAAAGTGGATCCTTGTTTTATTTGGCCGAAAGAATTTGTTTTTGGGCCAGCCCGGTTCATATATGATAACGTGCCAGCGGTTCACAGTCCTGGGTTGTAAAATCGCCTTTTAAATATTTATAATAACCGGCAATAGCAATCATGGCGGCATTATCCGTGCAGTATTCAAATTTGGGGATGTAAGTTTTCCATCCGTTTTTTTCCCCCAGTTGGGTAAAGCGTCTGCGTAGCTCACTGTTAGCTGAAACTCCTCCGGCCAGGGCAATTTCCCGAACGTCATATTGCTTGACTGCCTTTTCAAGCTTTTTAAGCAGGATATCAATAATGGTGCGTTGAATGGAAGCACAAAGGTTGTCTAAATTTTCTGCTACAAACTGCGGGTTCTTTCTTTGTTCCTTTTGCAGAAAGTAAAGAACTGAGGTTTTTAGGCCACTAAAACTAAAATTATGGTCAGATATCTGAGGCTCGGGAAAATGGAAGGACTGTGCATCTCCGGTTTGGGCGTGTTTGTCAATCAGCGGGCCACCGGGATAGGGGAGGCCCAACAGTTTGGCACATTTATCAAAAGCCTCTCCCGCTGCATCGTCCAGGGTTTCGCCGATAACATCCATATCAAGATGGCCTTTCACCAAAACAATTTGGGTATGTCCGCCTGAAACGGTTAAACAAATGAACGGGAAGGCGGGAGTGCTATCAATAAAGTGCGAAAGTATATGCGCCTGCATATGGTTAACTTCTATTAAAGGCAGGTTCAATGCCAGCGCAAAAGCTTTGGCAAAACTAACTCCTACCAGCAACGAACCAATAAGCCCCGGCCCACGGGTAAAGGCCACGGCGCTTATCTCTTCCATTTTTAAGCCTGATTGTTTTATAGCAGCATCAACCACCGGAATTATATTTAGCTGGTGAGCCCGGGAAGCCAGTTCGGGCACTACTCCGCCCCAAAGTTCGTGCACTTTTTGGCCGGCAATCAGGTTGGTCATAATTTTGGCATCTTTGCACATTGCGGCGGAGGTGTCATCGCAGGATGATTCAATAGCCAGTATTGTAATACTCATGGGCGGCTAAAATACTAATGAAACTTAAAACCGCCCCGGTTTGTGAAATTAAACAGGGGGTAAACGTTATATTGGCTGTTTATGGTACGCTTTATGCTATGCAGAGGCGCTGTATTGAGTAAAAAACAGGAAATTTGGCCCGTAAGATATTTAAGGTTTTGCTTTTGGTTTTTCTCTGCCTGACTATGCTCACCGGCGGGTTCTTCCTTATGGTAAGAAGTTACGCAGTTCAAACTTACCTTGCGCACAGGGCTACTGCCATACTTTCAAAATCTTTAGGGGTTAAAGTATCTATTGACCGGGTTGAGATTTCGTTTTTCAATAATGCCAACCTTGTAAATTTTTACATGGAAGACCGGCAGCAGGATACGATGATTGCTGCCAAAGAACTACGGGTTAAGTTTAAAGTCTTTTCGCTGCTTCGCAAAAAGGTTAGCGTTACTTCCATATTTTTTGAAGGTGCTGCACTACGCCTGCACCGCGATAGTTTGGGTAATACCAACCTTGCTGAAGCTTTTCAGAAATTTCAGTCAACCAAAAAAGATGTTGCTAAAGATGCGGTTAAGAAGCCTGCCAGTTTTAGCTGGGATATTGACCTGGAGAACCTGAACATGCAGCATACTTATTTCAGTTACCTGGATGAAAAGGGACATCTGAACTTAAAGGTTGAACTACCGGCTTGTAATATAGATTTGAGAACACTTGATTTGCAAAAGAAAGTGATAGATATAAAGTCGTTGTACCTCGATAGGGCTGATGTTTCAATGGAACAGCTTAAAAGGAAGGTGGATGAAACGGTGGATACAACTGACTTCCATTTTTTGCCTGACGGCCCCCTGATTACCTTTGGCGAGTTAAGACTTTTTGACTCACATTTTAAAATGGATGACCTAAACAGCGATTCTGTTTTGCAGAAAGGAATGGATTTTAAACATCTTGATATAAGTGGCATTAACCTTTTAGCACAGAACGGGAAAATTGTACAGGATACGATTTACGCAAACGTAAAAAGCCTTGCGGCCAGGGAACGCAGCGGATTTGTGCTGAATAACCTTACCACGGTTGCCAGGGTTTCGGTAAAGGATGTTACACTTGATAAATTAAACCTGCGGACACCAGGTTCAGAAATAAAAGATTATCTGAGTTTTAATTATAATTCATTTAAGGATTTTACAGATTTTTTCAATTCGGTTAAAATAAGGGCAAAGTTTTCCGATTCGAAACTGGCCATATCTGACCTTAATTTTTTTGTCAGAAAGCTGGATAATATTGAACACAATGTATTTTTTATAAACGGCGAAATTGCGGGGCGCATTAATAACCTGAAAGGACGTGGGATAGAAATAAAAACCAGCCGGCATACAATGTTTAAGGGGGATTTTTACGCACGCGGCCTGCCTAATATTTATGAGACCTCGCTTAACGTCCGGATTGACCGTCTGGCAACTACGGCGGAAGATTTACGGCAAATTTACCCGGGATTGCAATTGCCGGTTAACGCCAACACGCTTGGCCTTATTTATTATGTGGGTTCGTTTGATGGGTTTGTCACTGATTTTGTGAGCAAAGGAAAGCTGATTACTTCTATTGGTTCGGCAGAAGCTGATGCACATTTTCTGTACGACAAAGACAGGAACAAAGCGGCCTATGAAGGTGATGTAAGACTGAATGAATTTAATGTTGGCCGGTACCTGGGCGATGAGCAACTGGTTGGTAAAATTTCATTACAGGCAAAAGTAAATGGCAAAGGTTTAACTGCCGAAAGCCTTGATGCGGAGCTGGACGGCCTGGTATCTACAGTTACTTTTAAAGGATACAATTACAAAAACATTAAAATTGACGGAATACTTCAAAAAAAATCATTTGACGGGGCGCTGAAAATAGAAGACAAAAATCTGGATATGGATTTTGATGGCAGAGCTGATTTGTCGGCTGCAATACCTGAATTCAGGTTTAAGGCAAATATCAGAAAAGCAGATTTAAAAAACCTTAATTTACTGAAAGACAGTATCCGGGTCGCCGGGCATATTGAGTCCGATTTTGCCGGAACTAATATTGACGATATGCTGGGTTCGGTTGATCTGAGTGATATTTTTATCAGCCGCGATACACTTTCTGCACGGCTTAAACATTTGGGTTTAAGTGCAAAGTTTCTTGCTGGTAAGAAAAAAGAAGTAACGCTTGATTCGGATTTTGCTGATGCGGAAATGGACGGAAATTTTTCGCTGAAACAGCTGCCCAAAGCGTTAGTTAATTTTGCCAATTATACTTTTACCAAAGATTATGTTGATACCAGTACTGGCAAAGAACCGCAGGATTTTACACTTGACTTTACGTATTATGAACAACCAACCAATCTGACTCAGATCTTGCTGCCTCAATTGAAGAAACTGAGCAGCTCGCGCGTTACCTGTTCTTTCAACTCCATCGACCATAAATTGAATGTGACAGCTAATATTCCGGAAATTACTTATGGCAAGGTTAATGTGCGCCAGGCTTTGGTAAGCGGCAATTCGGCCAAGGGCGTTTTCGATTTTAATACTTCTGTGGAAAGAGTTTACAATAACGATAGCCTGATACTTGATTCAGTTAACCTGAAAGCCGGAAAAGACGGGCAGGATATTAAAGTGGCCCTTACCGCCTCGGATGGGAAGCATTATAATTATGGCAACCTGGCGGCACTTTTTACCCCTTTGAAAGGAGAAGCGCTTTTACGTTTTGAACCCGGCGAGGTGCACCTGGGAAATAATATCTGGAATTTTGAACCCGGCGATTCGATTTTTATAAAAGGGAAGCGTATTGTAACGCACAACCTTGTGTTCAGAACTAATGAGCAAACGATTGCAATTAACAGCTATTTAAAAAACGATACCTCCACCTCAGCTAAAGTAAGTTTTGAAAATACCAACCTGAACGATTTTGCCCGGATATTCAGCCCCAGGATAAGCGACTTTAAGGGTATTGCAAATGGTAATCTGATGGTGGATGATATTTTTTCTAATCCGAGGTTTTATGCGAACCTGTTGGTTAAGCAATTTATTATTGGGAAGGAACTGATAGGGGATATTGTTGTAAAATCAGAACTTGATTCTACGTCCAAAACCCTTCATCTAAGCGCAACTGTAACCGGGCCCAATACGGACCTTCATGCTTCCGGTACCGTGTCCATTGATCCATTAAATCCATCCATATTGCTTGATGTAGATGCCCAAAAAGTAAATCTGAATTTTCTTAATTATCGTTTTTTCGACAAATATGTAAAGAATGTGAAAGGTTATGCTGTAATTAAGGCAAAAGTATATGGCACCCCTAAAAAGCCTTTGCTTGCAGGCACCGTTAACCTTGTAAACGACACTGTCACCGTTTCTTTTACCAATACTACCTACACCTTAACCAATCAAACTGCAAAACTGGATGAACATGGTTTTGATTTAACAGGGCTTCACATCCAGGACCTTAAAGGAAATTGGGCGCATGGCAACGGAAGAATAAACCACGAAAGTTTCAGGGACTTTGCGCTTGATATACAGGTAACAACTGATAATGCGCAGTTTTTAAATACTACCCCGCAAAACAGCCCGGGGTTTTATGGGGTGGCCTATGGGAAGGGCAATATCAGTTTTGTGGGACCTATCAACAGCCCGGTTATTAGCGCTTCGGCCACTACAGGTGCGGGTACTTATTGCAAAATGCCCATTAATAACAGTTACGAAACCAACCGTTACTCCTTCTATAAATTTGTAACCAAAGGAAAGGATAACACAGCTAACAGCGAACCTGCTCCGCTGAAGCTAAATGGGGTAACATTTAATCTCCGCCTGGAGGTTACTCCGGACGCAAGAATGGATATTATCCTGGACCCCGTTACAGGAGACGTATTAACGGGTTACGGGCACGGCACTTTAAATATTAAGATACCCAAAAACTCAAACCTTGATTTGCGGGGTGATTATACCATTGAGCGGGGTAGTTACCTTTTTACCCTGCAGGGAGTTATTACCAAGCATTTTGAAATTGACGAAGGCGGGACAGTTACCTTTAATGGTGATATTAATAAGGCTAAACTGAATTTAAGTGCCGTTTACAAGGTGCGCAGTTCTGTATCGGATTTGATTGATGATTTGATAAACAGCAGTGGAAGTACCGCAAGTGCCAGCAGCAGCGGCCAGCAGCTTGCTGCTGCAGCTTTAAGACAATCGGAAATAGACCTGTTGTTGAATATTACAGGCGACCTTGAGCGGTCGAACATTGCTTTTGACCTGAGAGCAATGGATGTTGACCCCACCATTAAAACTTACGTTGACCAAAAGCTAACCCTTCTTAAAAATAACGAGACAGAATTGTACAAACAGGTTTTCGGTTTACTGGTGATGAACAGGTTTATTCCAACCAATTCCAGTACTTCTAATGCAATTACCAATAGCAACTATATATCAGGCACAGCAGTAAATACAGTTAGCCAGTTCATCTCATCACAATTTTCCAATTACCTGAGCAACCTGCTGGAAGTAGCCAACATCCGGAATCTTGATGTTAACCTTGGATTCCGGCAATATGATCAGTCGCTTACATCAACAGCTGGTGGCGTCCCTACTGCCTCCACTATTGATACCCGGCAGGAAGTGCAAGTGGCCCTTACCCAGCGCCTGCTTAATAACCGGCTAAGTATTAATGCAGGGGGGAACCTTGATTTTGGAAACAGCAGCACGGCGATTGACCCTAATACAGGGCTTCCGATTTCAAGTGCCTCACGTGGGGTAATACCCACTGGTGATTTTCAGATAGAATACTCGCTTACCCCTGATGGTGCCTGGAGGGCCAAGGCTTTTAACCGTACTAATTACGATTATTTTAACGAGCGCGATGATAACCGTACCGGTATAGGTATATCATACCGCCAGGAGTTTGATAAGCCTTCTGACCTGATTAAGAAAAGAAAGGCGGTTCATAAAGAAAAGAGGGAAGAGAAAAAAGAGGAAAAAGGTGGTACGCCGCCTGCAAATGCACCCGCAACTACTCCAGCCACTAAGTAAGCTGTTTTCTATTAGCCGGTTGCTACCCGGATGGTTATGCAAACTATCTGATTAACAATTTAGACAGGACAGCTGTTAAGGGCGGTATCTAAGTACAATATTTTCGGTGTTCTGTCATTATCTTGTATTTTATTTACTGTGTGAACTTCCGCCTTAAATTGTTAAGCAAGTTTCTTAAAACTGTTTTGAAGAAAGCCGGTCTTTTCATGCTTTTATGTGTGCTTATAAGCCGTTTGGAAGCTCAAAACCTGTCTAATATCCGTTACAGGGTATTTTCCATTCAAAACGATACGCTTAAACTGGATAGCCTGAGCATTGTGCCGGGTTCAGTGGCAGTGCGGTATTTTTATACTTCAGAGATAGTAGATACCAATGATTACACGGTAAAAGCCTTTGAATCGCGGTTAATCTGGAAACGCAAACCAGCGGTTGACTCCATTAAGATTTTTTACCGGGTTTATCCCTTTTCGCTGGCAGGCGAGGCCTATCATAAAAGTTATGCCGGTTATGTTCAGTCCACCGCCATGGCTATGGCCAAACCATATACTTACTCGCCGGAAGCGGTACAAACAAAACTGATTGATTTTGGCAACCTCGATTATAATGGCAGTTTTTCAAGAAGCATTGCACTTGGTAACGCACAGGATGTTAGTTTGAACTCAGCCTTCAACCTGCAGCTATCGGGTATGTTAACGCATGATATTGAAATTACAGCGGCAATTACCGACAACAACGTACCCATTCAACCGGAAGGCAACACCGCGCAGATACAGGAGTTTGATAAGATATTTATACAGATAAGGAAAGACCAGAATAAGGTGATTGTAGGCGATTTTGACCTGACCAGCCCGGAAGATTACTTTATGAAATTTGCACGTAAATACGAAGGTGGATTGTACAGCGGTGCTTTTAAAATTAAAAAAGTGGGCGTATTTAAAACAACAGTCGCTGCGGGTATTGCGCGCGGCAAATTTGCCACGAATACCATAGCCGTTACTGAGGGTAACCAGGGCCCTTATAAACTTACAGGGGCCGATGGCGAAACAGTAATTACCATACTGGCTAACAGCGAACAGGTTTTTATTAATGGCGCTAAAATGGACCGCGGGGCTGACCGGGATTATGTTATTGACTATAACCTGGGGGAAATTACTTTTACCCCCAAACGAATTATAAGCCAGGACCTGCGTATTGTGGTGGAGTTTCAATATGCCAATAATAAATATACGCGGTCGGGTGTTTACCTGAATAACGAGTTGCAGATGAAGAAAGCGGAGATTCATTTCAATATGTTCTCCGAGCAGGACGCTAAAAACTCCAGCGGCGCGCAAAGCCTTACATCCGACCAGGCCTTGTTTTTGAAAAACCTGGGAGATAGTGTTCAGAACGCTTATTACAAGGGGTTTGATACTACCACTTTTGCACCGGGAGAGATCTTGTACGAAATGGATAATATCGCTGTTTTTCCTTTTCATTTTGATTCTGTTTTTGTTTATTCCACTAACCCTGCCAAGGCAAAGTACACGGTCAGTTTTACCTATGTCGGACAAGGTAAGGGAAACTATAATCCTGCTACTTCCTCCGCCAACGGAACAGTGTATCAATGGGTGATTCCGTATTGGGATACCGTAAACCATGTATTTATACCGCAAGGGCAATATGCCCCCGTTACGTTCTTAACTGCCCCGTCATTGCAGCAGTTATATACTTTGGGCGGTAGTTATCATATCAATAAAACCAATACCATTTCGGTGGAAGGGGCGTTGAGTAATGTAAACCAAAACCTGTTTGCAGGTAAAACTGCTGATGTAATTGGCGGAGCGCTGCACACAGATTACAAGGGTGCAATTATAACCCGTAACGATTCGGTAAATAAAAAGACCGAGAGTGTTACCATCAACCTTTCGTACGATTTTTTACAAAGTTCATTTACCCCTATTGAGCGGTTCAGAAATGTGGAGTTTAACCGCGATTGGAAT
>CAISWS010000116.1 GCA_903889265.1 uncultured Bacteroidota bacterium | reverse complement strand
CCTAGGGATAGAAAGACGGGATAATTTAAGGGAACTTTCTGCCAGCTATAACGAACTGGCTAAAGTGATAGATTCTGGAATATTTATCTATGATGATTACAGATATTTCAGGGATGGCAAGCCTGATGGGGTGGTAAAACATTTATATGCATCCCTTTCCTGGTTCGAAGCTAATTATGAGAATTGGCGAACTCAGGCGGCTGCGCATACCGGTCCTGGTTTATAAAAAAAAATTTATTCCAGGAGTTAAATATACTTGCTTTAACTGCAATAGAATATAAAAATGTAATAATTAATTTCGGCTTTTACCCTGAAAATATTAGTCAATAATCGTCCCAATAAACCCCTCGTTATGATTCCCAAAAAAATATGGCAAACCTGGAAAAAGCCTTACGCCGAACTTCCTACTGTTAAAGGAAACAATTTAAAAAAGCTGACCGAAACCTGGAAAAGGCTAAACCCGGAGTATGCGTATTACTATTGCGATGATGATACCTGTTTAAAAATGATAAAGGAACGGGATGAGGAATTATATGAGTGCGTGTTAGAGTGCAACAGAGTAAACGTGGTAAGCATGAAATCGGATATATTCAGGTATTTTGTATTGTATGAATATGGGGGCTTTTACGCGGATATTGATACCGTCTGTTGCGTACCTATAAAGAAATGGCTAAAACCCGATATCCGGTTTATTTTATCTCCTGAGGATACCTCAATTTACTTTCAACAGTGGTTTCTGGGTTCCGAAAAGGGGCATCCTTTGCTAAAAGCTTTACTTGATAATATAAAAAGGAAGTTTAAAGAAGGAATAGACTATTCCGACGCCGATTTTGTCCATATTTCAACCGGGCCCAGTATTTTCACGCACTCCATACTTGATTTTTTAGGCATAGAAAAGAGAGATGAACTGAGAGAACTATCTGCCGGCTATAACAAGCTGGCTAAAGTCAGGGATTTAGGTGTATTTATCTATGACGATTACAGGTATTTCAGGGAGGGTAAACCTCATGGTGTAGTGTGGCATCTGTACGCTTCAATCTTTTGGTTTGAAGCTAATTATGATAATTGGCGGACACAGGCAGCAGTTCAAAGCAATGTTGCCTGATAATGGGTTCTGTTGGTTTTAACAGTAATAGGTTGAAAAAGTCATGATTATTTTAGGTACTAAAAAATGCTAATCTAATTTACCTTTTAATGTTTATTTTATGATCCCCCCAAAAATATGGCAAACCTGGAAAAAGCCTTACGCTGAACTTCCTGTTGTTAAAGGAAATAATTTAAAAGGGCTTACTGAAACCTGGAAAATACTTAATCCGGGTTATGAATACCACTATTGTGACGATGAGACCTGCCTGAACATGGTAAAACAAGCTGATGAAGAATTATATGAGTGTATGCTTGAGTGTGACAGGGTTAAGATGGTATGCATGAAATCTGATATTTTCAGATATTTTGTATTATACGAGTATGGTGGTTATTACGCTGATATTGACACTGTTTGTTATGCTCCCATAGATAGCTGGATAAAACCGGGATGCAGGTTTATTTTATCCCCTGAAGACAATTCGCTTTTTTTTCAGCAATGGTTTCTGGGAGCTGAAGCAGGCCATCCTGTTTTAAGAGAGTTACTCAAAAATATAAAACAGAGGTTTAAGGACGGGGTGCAGTATTCAAATCCTGATTTTGTGCATTATACAACCGGCCCCGAAATTTTTACCCATACAGCACTTGATGTTTTAGGTATAACCAGGCACAATAATTTGAGGGACTTATCGCCGGAATATAACAGGCTTCAAAGTGTTAGAAACGCAGGAGTTTATATTTACGAGGATTACAGGTATTTCAGGGATGGAGCCCCATATGGGGTAGTAAAGCACCTGTTCGCATCAATCAATTGGTTTGAGGAGAATTATGAAAACTGGCGGGTTCAGCGCCACGATGTAAACGGTTTACCTGAAAATAAATTCAGAATAATAACATACCATAAATCGCCGGAAAAAAGACAATTGTTTGGCTGGAGGTCTTAATTACGGGTTGGTATGCTTAATTGCAAAACCCTTTTGCTGTGGGTAGGCCCTTAAATAATGCAGGTAAAGCCGATAGTTTAGATTTACAAGAAGGTTTTTCCGGAGCATGATCGGTTAACCCGGCTTTCCTGTTTGCTTAAAAGGTATCCATGCTACATAATCATTTGATTCATTTCTGAAGTCATTTCTGATTTCTGATTTTGAGTCAGATTGGCGCGAAATTACGGGGCTCGCCACATAAGTGGTGCATCTTTGTTCAATAGATAACAGCATTACATCGTTTACATGGTCAAACTCAACAAACCTTCGCATAATTGGAACAAACATATGCCTCTTAATAACCAAAAACTCGCAATCAAGGCTGTGTTCAACTTTTTTCCATATACCATTTACTAATGTCTGATCTTTTTCCTCATTTCTCGACCACCCACCTCCTTTCAAAATATCCCATTCTATAGGGGCTTTGTTTAACGCATATTTAAAATTATTAAAGTCGTCTATGATCAGGTCGTCTTCCATAATTACGCAATGATCATAACCACGAAAAAGTGCCAGTTGCATGCATAGCATAAAACTTAAAGTTACGCCTGCCTTACCTTTATTAAAGGGTATCTTGTATTTTGGGTTATGCCCGTCAAAAGCCGGCACAACCTCAAAATCAAACATTCCGTTAAATCGATGTTTAAAAGACTCAAGCCTGTCAGGTCGGCGCTCAAGATTTATCAGAAAAATATTCGAAAGCAATTTACAATCTTCCATCGGGGGATATGGGTAATTGTTTAAGGTATCCTTAGCATAGCACAGGTTAAAGGTACAATAATAAGCCAAAACAGTGCTTAAATTATCTGAAAAATTACCTCCGGGTTACGGGTACGGTTATTGGTAGATAAAGGTAGTCACTGATTGTTTTTACCAAATCGCTTTTTAACAGGCACGCAGTTATTACCGGGCTTCGATAAAATGACCTTCAAAGTTTTTGAATGGAATCCAAGGCACATAATCATTTGACTCATTCGTAAAATCGTTTAGAATTTCTGATTTTGAATCCGACTGCCGTGAAAATTCCGGAGATGCCAGATAGGTATTTGACGTACGTTGAATTGACAACATCATCAGGTCCATCGCATTATCAAACTCAACAAACTTCTTCATAATTGAAACAAACACAGACCTCTTTACAACTAAAAACTCAGCATTTAAATTGTGCTCAACTTTTTTCCACGTACCATTTACTAACGACGTATCAATTTCTTCTATACATGACCATCCACCTCCTTTAAGTATATCCCAATTCTCCGGGGCATTGTTTAAAGCATATTTTGCTCCGTCAAGGTCATCTATTATCAGATCATCCTGAATTACAATACAATGATCATAGCCACGAAATAATGCAAGTTGGATACAATGCATAAAACTTAATGTTATACCAACCTTACCTTTGTTATAGGGTATTTGATATTTCGGGTCATGTCCGTCAAAAGCTGTAACCACCTCAAACTCAAACAAGCCCGAGAACCGCTGGTTAAATTCTTCAAGCCTGTCGGGCCGGCGTTCTAGGTTTATTACAAAAATATTAGAAAGCAATTTACAGTCTTCCATAACGGCTTGGGGTTTTTGGTAAACGATTATTTGATTTTTAATTTTTGTAAGTATTAAAAATGCTGAATATTTAAATAGTAAGCCAATTGCGAAATGTGAAAAAATGTAAATTATCGGGTTCGGTAATTGATAAGGGACGGTTTTTAACGGTTTTCCGTATATCCGCAGAAAAATGAAAGGCTTGTTTTATTCAGAGCCTGTTGCCCGGATCGGGCAAATCACGTTTCGTCCTTAACTGTTGGATTTTGTTAGATTTGCCAGCCTATGCTATTACGGAAGGTAATTGTCCTTTTCATTTGTTTTTTTGTACAAATTGCTGCTATTAAAGCCCAATACAGTGATTTGGGCCCTAAAAATAATTACCAGAGCAAGAAGAGTCCGTATTACTGGAAAAACCGCCGGCCCTTTCCAGGTTACTGGCAGCAGGATGTGCATTACCAGATAAAAGCCAATATTGACGAAACCACCGATATAGTAGGGGGAGAGGAGCACTTAACCTATTGGAATAACTCGCCCGATACCTTGTATTTCGTTTACTTCAACCTTTACCAAAACGCCTTTCAACCCGGCTCGTATCTCGATAACCTTCAAAAAAATAATGGCGTTAAAACAGCTTACGGCAAGTACGAGAAAACGAAATTAGGCACCATAATTGACGAAATGAAATCGGGTGATGTTAT
>CAISWS010000115.1 GCA_903889265.1 uncultured Bacteroidota bacterium | reverse complement strand
TTTCTTCAGTTTCCGAGATTTTTTGTATCATGGCTATAGTTTTTTTAGGTTGTTCTCGTAAATATCGAAGGGCGGCAAAGTTATTGAATATTTCGCTGGAATACCCAAATCACCCCCAAATATATTGATTTCTCCTTGATAAGCGGTAAAAAGCATCATTTGGTTGTAAATATTGGCCTCTGTGCCATCTAAAATCATCAGTCCAGTAGCTTTTTTGTTCTTGATGTTGGTCTTGTCACTCAACTCAGCCACCCATATAAACTTTGCCATAGGCAGGTTCAAAATGAGTTTCTTTATTGTTGAATCAAAGGTGTCATTCAAAACTAATCCATCTTTATAGGACCTTGATGAAGTTAGGTATAACCTTATCAACACTTCACTGTTACTAGCCAAGGGCTGGTAGCCGAAAGCAAGGTAATTAACTACGTATTTTTTCGCTTCAAAGGCTTCCAGATAAACCCTTGCATGCAGCGGTGCCACGAAGCTTTTGATTTTGCAGGTATGCCAATTTGGAGTATAATGAATGGCTGGATTATCGAAAGATGCTTTCTGGTATGGGGGACGATTATCGTCAATGAACACAAATGACTTTTCAATGTCATCCCAGTCATAAATTTTAACGCTCCGAGAAGTTAATGCGGTAAGTGCATTGCTGGGAGCGACTTGGTTATCTCGAATTGCATCTATTAATCCTGGGGTGGCTGTCATTTCTTCGTAGCCGATACATAACACAGCATGCCCAATGTTACCGACACCATGATTATCGATTTGAACAATCAATGGAATTCCACTTTCAATATAACTGCTGAACAGTTTCTTAAAATCTCCCCGATAACTACTTTCTGAATAGATTCGGGTCCCAAAGCCAAATTCTTTTAAAGCAAAAGACATTTGCTCAATGTTTAAACCCTTGGATGGAATCTGCCTTTCTGTGGTAATCTTACCAATTACATCGGTAATCTTGGATGGCGAAACAGGTTTGTAATCTGGGTACTTGGTTCCAAAATATTCCATTATGGACCACACTGTCGTTTCAGCACAGCTTATAGTTTCCGTGTCTTGGGAAGAATGTGGAAAACCATCTACATCAAATTTCACTGAATTAACCGTGCTGTGAATTGTGGTAGCACATATCCTAAAGTTGTTGCTCTTTAATGCTTTGGGAGAAATCGTATTTCGCCCAATTATGAATGGAATCGTTGGTCTTAAAATAATAAATCCCCGATACTGGTTTTTCAATTCGGCAATTCGAGCTGGGTTGCGCAAATCATCGATTGTGACCGCACATTCAAAAATCGAAATCCTTGCACAATCCTTTTGGTAGGAACGGGACTTGGAAGAAAAGTAAGTATAGTAGCTATCCCTGTATACCCGATCAACGTATGGGAATTCGGCCACCAGAAAGCACGTGTCTTTTAACGCATCGAAATAAGGCTTTGCACTGCGAGCATAATCCTTTGAATTTGTAGGGTTTATTTTAAACTCAGTTTCCAATAGTGAAGCAACCAAATCAACTCCATTGGCCACTGGAACTATGATACAATCAATCGTTTTCATCAATAAGAATTTGTTAACCAAAATTAGCAAACTTTATATTGGTCCGTCCAAAAAAGCTTATTTCAAAGGATGATACAGATTAATCAGCTTCCGCTGCTGGTCAATATCCCTTCTCCTGTACCTTTCGGTAGCTGAGGGCCACCGATGCCCAGCAAACAGCTGCACATCCTCAAGTGGCTTTTTAAACTCGTTGAGCAGGTTACTGATAACGCTTTGCCGTATGGTGGTAGGATTTAGGCTGCGGTCTGGGTATAAAGCCTGAAGCTGGTTGGTCATGGCGTTTACTCCGTCCACCGTTTCACCAATACCACGCTGGGTGATCAGCAGCAGGTTGGTTTCTGATTTAAGCAGGTTCTTTCGGGGTTCATCAATATACCGCTGTATCATCAGGATTTGCTTGGGTTGCAGTTGCAGGGTTCTGGATGTGGTTTTCTTGGAGCCTTTTACGTAAACCGTTCCGTGTTCCAGATTAATGTCGGATAGTTCCAGCCTCACCAGTTCAGCACAGGATAGAGCTTGGTATATCATCAGCGATAACATGACCTTGTTACGCAGGTCAAGATTCTTAAACCTGTTTT
>CAISWS010000114.1 GCA_903889265.1 uncultured Bacteroidota bacterium | reverse complement strand
CTTTTGAATGAACCTGTTTCCGCAAGGCAGATAGCTTTAATTCTTGAGATACCGATTAATGACATAAATAAGCACATTCCAATTTTATTTGGATTTCAATGTGTAGATAGAATTAATGTTGGTATTGAAGAAAAGTATAGAGTTAGTAATCAAGTAGGACTTTTGGCAAAGAGTTTAATTAAAGAGTATAGTGAATTATCAACGACCATCAGGCAAAAAATTGGGCGTAATCTTACTTTGGAAAAACGTATGGATTATGCTGTTGAAGAAGTTGAG
Organism: uncultured Bacteroidota bacterium; assembly: GCA_903889265.1. GTDB lineage: Bacteria > Bacteroidota > Bacteroidia > Chitinophagales > LD1 > Bog-950. The sequence goes on along the minus strand of CAISWS010000114.1, from coordinate 16,357 downwards.
ATAATTGATATATTTAATGGTTACTTAGAAGGGCGCGACTTTGCTTATGCCGAATACTTTTTAAAAGGCGAGCTGAACAAACGCCCCAATTCCCATTTGTTAAGGTTTCATTATGCGTTATTTCTACGAGATAGAAAGAAAAAGGAATTTGTCCCAGAGTCCATCAAAATTCTTGAAGGTCTAGATACCGAAATTGCAAAAACCGGAAAACGTGATGCAAATATCCTTTTAGCTTTAGTATCGGCATATACAGTTTTGCCCTTTCCCAATTATGAACAATCTAACAAATGCTGCCAGGAATTATTGAAGGTGGCCAAAACCAAGCAGGTTATCTTATTTGTAGCAGAATTTCTCATTAATTGGTCAAACGCGCTTAAAGACAGGAAAGAAATGGATCCCATTTTAGACATGAATAGGAAGAATAAAATAAAGGACTTAGCGCGAGAAGCAATAAAGCTTTTGGGAGAAGCAAAGCCAGAATCCGATAGGCATAAATACCAGTATTTAATTGCTCAAGGTTATTTTAATTTATGGGATACAGTCAACGCCAAAAGGCATTTATTAAATGCAATAAATTTAGCGCAGAAGGATATAGTAAATCTGAAGAAATATGAAAACCTCATGGTTTATGTACAGAGGTATTAATGGGCGTTATATATAAACACCTTGACAGTAGCCCCCGACCTCCATTTAAGGCGAAGCCTCCAGCCTCGCCTTAACTCTGTCCATAGCCGCCGCCTATGCCAATCCCAAAACCTTTCCCATTTGGGCGTAGCCTCCCAAAACCTCGAGCATAGCGTCTCGCTATGCTCGACAATGCCTGTAGCTTCCAGCTACAGTATTTAAATATTATGCAGGGCGCACTTTTTTATTTTTCAGATATTCCTTTATCTCATTCAAATTCATATCAGCAATATCTTTCGATATTTTTTCCTTAATGGCTCTGAACGTTTTTACGGTATCAAAGTCCTTCTCTTTGGTTTTTGTTTTAGTCTTCATAGCCAATAATATCTTTGGGTGAACGTATTTCAAGATGCTGTTAACCCAGACGCAAATTTACGGAATTATAACCACGGATGCGATAGACATTTACAATATGTTTGAAATTCCAACTCACCAGGATATCCGCTTTATGAATTGTAGCCAGGGCAATATGTACGCAATCATCAAAGCTTGTTTTCCCTACAACGTTTTCAGCAATGTAACTATTGGCTAGTTCAATTGATTCGTCAGTAATTTGAACGTACTCTAAACTCTCTTTAGGCAGGTTTTTGAAAAATCCTTCACACGTAATGGAGCATTAAACAGTTCACCTTCCGACAGGTCGGAATAAATACAAATAATCTGGCCCAGCTTTACTTTCTCAAATAACTCAACAGATGCTTCTTCGAATTCTACATCAAAAGCCCCACCGAAAACCGATGTATCAAAATAAAAACGCTGTTTCATTCATTAAAAGTAGCATAATTCCCATTTCATCGTAGCCTCCTTTGGGCCACAACGTCTCATCCACGGGTGCCTCACTATACCCAAGTATACCCACATTCCAATCCTTATTTCACAACCATTACCCATTATATTTGGTTGTGCGTAAATAAAAATCAAACATGGAAATAGGCATCTCCACCTTCGGCGAACTAACCCCTGACGGCACACCCGGCAAAGCACTAAACGCACACAAACGCGTGCAGCAACTGCTGGCCGAAGTAAAACTGGCCGATGAAGTAGGACTGGATGTTTTTGCCTTCGGCGAGCACCACCGGCCCGACTTTGTTATTTCGGCACCCGAGATAATGATGAGCGCTGCCGCAGCAATTACCAAAAACATAAAATTAAGCACCTCAGTAATAGTGCTCAGCAGCGCCGACCCGGTGCGCACCTTCCAAAACCTGGCTACGGTAGACCTGGTAAGCAACGGCCGCGCCGAAATAATGGCAGGCCGTGGCTCGTTCATTGAATCGTTCCCCCTGTTCGGTTACAATTTGAACGATTACGATGCGCTGTTTGAAGAAAAACTGGCACTCTTCCTGCGCATTAATAACCAGGTTAATGTTTCGTGGAAGGGCAAATTCCGTCCGGCTATTGATAATCTTGGCGTTTATCCCCGGCCACTGCAGGCAGAGATACCCGTTTGGCTGGGTGTGGGCGGCACACCGGCCAGTGCAGCGCGTGCAGGCAAACTAAACCTACCCATGATAATTGCTATCCTCGGCGGCCCGCCTAACCAGTTTGTGCCTTTTGCCAAGTTATATAGAGACAGCGCCCAAAAAGCCGGGCATGATGTAAGCAAACTTCAGCTGGGCATAAGCACCCATTTTTATGTGGCCGATAACGGCCAGCAGGCCGCGGATGAATACTACCCTAACTACGAAAAAGTTTTTACCCGCCTGGGCCGAGAACGTGGCTGGCCCCCCATGAACCGTGCGCAATACGAACAAAACCGCAGCCATGGTCCGCTAACCATAGGTAGCGTACAGCAGGCCATTGATAAAATATTAATGTTTCACGAGCTTTTCGGCAACACCCGCTACATAGCCCAGTTTATGATGGGCGATTTAGAGCATAGCAAAACGTTAAAGGCTATTGAGCTATTTGGAACGCAGGTGGCTCCGGCGGTAAGGAAGGCACTGGCAACTGTATAAAAGGCAGGTTAACGCAGGGAAGCCCAAGTAGGATTTTTGGAGTTTTCTTAGCTTTAAGTTCACTTAGCGGTATTTCTATATATTCGTGATGTAAAACAAAGTTATATCATTAGTTAAGACCATACCTGCAATACGGCTTTAACCAACGTAGTATGATTAAATTCAATTTGGATGACTGAAAGAACCCTTTACCGAGCCATTTCTAAAGCTGAATTAGATGACTGGCGCGAGTCTGATTTATTTAGGTGCAGTGCTAATACTATAGAGGCGAAGCAGTTTTGGGAAAGTATGAAAGCTGCAAGGAATTTCGTAGATTTATCCCATAGAAGGAATTTTAATCCGCGCTATTTTTGCATACTTGAAATAAAGATTGATAAAAACTGTCTTGAACAAATAAAATACGAATCGCAGGAACTGGATAGGTATATGGCTATAACTATCCGCGAAATTGACTTACAACAATTTAATAAGTGTGAGAAGAAAATCAAGCAATATGACATCTGAGGTCACTTATGATATACGGGCCTATATTACTTTGCTACCTACAGCACAAGGGGGCAGGTCGAGGAGTATTATGTCTGGTTATAAACCTTCGTTTACATTTAATACCATAAAGCACTACTCAGGCGAATTAAAACTCATTAACAAAACTGAACTTCGCCCAGGCCAAAGTGCAGAAGTAATGATTTACTTACTGCCAGCAACTACGCTAAAGAAAAATTTAAAGCTAAACGAATCGTTTACCATAGTTGAGGGCAATAAGGCCATCGGCAATGGTATGATAATACATAACCTTGATAAAAAAGAAACCGAACTGTTGGAACATAGTTGAGGTTTTTTTGAAACTTTTTTAATTCCTTTGAGTTATGTCAATTACAGAAGTCAGAAACGAGTTTCATACCCTTATTGATGAGGTGGACAGTCCCTTGTTGCTTGAAAATTTTTTAGACATTTTAAAGCAAACTGTTCAGAGCGAAGGTTCAAAGCTGTGGGATACACTTTCCAAATCGGAAAAAAGCGAAGTATTAAAAGCCTACGAAGAAAGCAAGGACCCCAATAACCTGGTAACGCACGAGGATGTAATGGGCGCCTGTAGCTTTAAACATACCTAAATCGAACCACCCAATCTATTAGCAGCATTAAAGAACTGCTAAATCCTGCCTTTCATCCTAAAATCTCGTAAATCCCGATTCAGACAATTGCCTGCATTAAATTTATTTCGTCCATATAAACACTGATTTTCAACTATTTACAGCACTAACCTAAAATTATTCTACCCAAATACTTGCAAACTAAACAACACAGGGTTATATTTGCGTCCCTTTTGAAAAACAGACTTAAAAGATAAAAAATGAAATCGCCGCCAGCAATGGCTTTAAAAGGGTAATAAAAAAGGCGATACATTTTTTCAAAACAGTAAAAAATTAAAAAAGGTAAAAAATGAAATCACGCAGCTATAGCACCGTAACAGTGGCTGAAAAAGACGTAAAGCGCGAGTGGTTTGTAGTAGATGCAGACGGCAAAACGTTGGGACGTATAACCAGCAAAATTGCTTCAGTATTACGCGGCAAACACAAAGCAACTTTTACTCCTAACACTGATTGTGGCGATTACGTAATTGTTATCAACTCAGGCAAAATCAGGGTAACAGGTAAAAAATTAACTGACCGTTCTTTAGTTCGTTACACTGGTCACCCGGGTGGTCAGCGTCACACTTCTCTACAGGAAGTAATTGACAAAAACCCAAATAAGCTGATTGAGCACGCTGTAAAAGGTATGCTTCCAAAAAGCAGCTTAGGCGATAAATTGTTCGGCAAACTGTTTGTTTACGACACAGCAGAACATCCGCATCAGGCACAAAAACCTAAACAACTAGTTTAATCTAAAAAAATAACAAATCCCTATCATGGATACAGTTACAGTAGGAAGAAGAAAAGCATCAGTTGCCCGCGCCTTTATCAGGGCTGGCGCCGGTGAAATTACCATCAACGGAAAAGAATACAAAAAGTATTTTGCCGAAGAGTATCTGCAAAACAAAGTAGAAGCTCCTTTAAAAACTACCGATACCGTTGGTAAATTCGATATTTCAGTTAACGTGTTTGGCGGTGGAACCAAGGGACAGGCAGAAGCCATCTCATTGGCAATTGCCCGGGCACTGATCATTGACAATCCGGAAAAAAGGCCACCGTTGAAAAAAGCGAAACTGCTGCGCAGGGATGCACGTAAAGTTGAGCGTAAGAAAACAGGTCTTCGTAAAGCCCGTAAGCAAGAGCAGTTCAGCAAACGTTAATCATGGTTTAACTCAATTAAGAAAAAATATACAATGGAAAGAATTGATCATAAAGCACTGTTGGAAGCACAAGTTCACTTCGGCCACCTTAAAAGAAAGTGGAACCCGAAAATGTTACCATATATTTTTGGTGAGAAGAAAGGCATCCATATCATTGACCTGAACCGTACCAACGATAAGCTTGAAGAAGCAGCACAGGCAGTAAAATCTATTGCAAAAAGCGGTAGAAAAATATTGTTCGTAGCTACTAAAAAGCAGGCTAAAGAAGTGGTAAAAGAAGCTGCAAAACGCGTTAACATGCCTTTTGTAACTGAAAGATGGTTGGGCGGTATGCTTACCAACTTTACTACTATCCGTAAGTCTATCAAAAAGATGCAGAACATCGAAAAGATGTTACAGGACGGAACCATGGAAAGCGTAACCAAGAAAGAGAAACTGGTTCTTACCCGTGAGAAAGAAAAGATGGAAAAAGTATTAGGCGGTGTTTCAGCTATGAACCGTGTGCCTGCTGCTTTGTTCCTGGTAGATATTACACATGAGAACATCGCTTTAAAAGAAGCAACCCGTTTAAATGTAAATACCATTGGTATAGTTGATACCAACAGCGACCCTACTAAAGTTGATTTCGCTATACCTGGTAACGATGATGCAGCTAAGTCTATATCTATCCTTACCAACTACATTGCTGATGCAATTGCAGAAGGTTTGGCAGAACGCGCAGCAAGCCAGGAAGGCGTTGACGGCGCAGAAACTGACGAAGAAATTGCAGAAAGAAACCGTTACGAAGCCGAACTGGAAGAAGAAGGCGGCGGCGGACGTGGCAGAGGTGGCCTTAACGATAAAAAAGATAAAGATCGTGGCGGCAATGGTTTAGCTAAAAAACGCCCTGGTGGTGGTTCAGGACACGGTGGTGGCCAGAACAGAGGTGGTAGCGGTGGCGGAAACAGGCCTAAAACCGGTGCAGGTGGTTTTACCAAGAAGCCTTAATATTATTCAGACTTGAGACAAGAAAAAATCGTGAGATGTGAGACTTGCCCAAGTCAGCATCTCATTTTTTTTTAAAAGAGAAGCGGTAATCAGGAACCAGGAGGTAAGATTTAATACATTGGCAACATTCGCACTGTATTTTTGTTATCAGTTTTGAAATTTTAAAATGAATTAAAAACCGGAGCTAAAAACCAAGTCTTTCAAATTGACGGCAAATCATCTTGATTCTTGATTCTAGGTTCCAAAATCTAAATAAAAAAAATGAGCACAATAACAGTAACAGCAGCACAAGTAAACGAATTAAGAAACCTGACAGGTGCAGGTTTAATGGATTGTAAAAAAGCATTAACTGAAGCTAACGGTGATGTACAGGCAGCTATAGATTTTTTGCGTAAAAAAGGCGCTAAAGTTGCCGAATTACGTGCAGGCCGTGCAGCAGGCGAAGGCGTTGTAATTGCAAAAACCTCAGCCGACAACAAAAGCGGCGTAGTGGTTTATGTAAGTTGCGAAACAGATTTTGTTGCCAAAAACGAAGACTTTGTAAAATTCTCTACCTCAATAGCTGACCTGGCCCTGGCTAAATCGCCTGCCACTTTAGAAGACCTTTTGGACCTTGACCTGAATGGCGCAAGCGTAAAAGCGCAACTACAGGAAAAAGTTTCGGCTATAGGCGAACTGATAACTGTTTCGGCTTACGAAAAAGTTATCGGCGAAGGCGTTGTAGCTTACAACCACATGGGCAATAAAATTGGTGTATTAGTAGCCGTTAACAAACCGCTTAACGACGCTGTTACCGCAGTAGGTAAAGATGTAGCCATGCAAATTGCGGCTATGAACCCACTGGCAGTTGATGCTTCAGGCGTTCCGGCTGATGTGTTGGAAAGAGAAAAAGCAGTAGCCCGCGAAAAAGCAATTGCTGCAGGCAAACCAGCTAACATCCTGGATAAAATAGCTGATGGCGCTGCCAGCACTTACGTTAAAGAAAACACCTTGCTAACCCAGGCTTTTGTAAAAGACGGTAGCAAAACCGTTCAGCAGGTATTAGGGGCTGCCGAAAGCGGATTAACCGTTACTTCTTTCAAAAGAGTGGAGAAAGGAGCAGGTAAATAATTGTGGTGGCTTTGCCACTAAGTATAAAACTGAAAGCGCTATCTGTAAAAGGTAGCGCTTTTTTTGTTCCGTAACGGCAAATTCAATACCGCAAGCGGTCTGTTTTTTCCTTAATATTGAAGGGTATAACCAAACCACCCGATTTTCGGCCGGATAAGTATGCCTATGAAAATAACTCTCCCCTTTCGCCCGCCAGCCTATAACAGCCTTGAAGAAAGCTATAAGGCAAATCTGGTGTTTACTCTGGCATGGGCCTGGATGCTGGGTGTTACGGCGGTAGTTTCGGTAATGACTTTACTGCTGCCGGTTTTTTGGTGGCGTGCGTTTATAACAATTGTTTCAGTTGATGTTACCTCGCTAATTTGCCTTTGGATTAACAGTCGGGGTTACCTCAAAAAATCAGGCATTTTCTTTTCATTGAGTTTATGGGCTATTGCTACTTACCTGGCGCTAACAGCTGGAGGGATAACTGCCCCTTCAGTAGTTGCCTATTTACCGGTTATTATTACCTCGGGCTTTTTGTTAGGAGGAATGTCAGGCATATGGATGGCCGTTTTGTGCATTTTGTCATCGATGGTTTTGGTGATACTGCAAACGCATGGGGTGCTTCCGCCGGTTCAGGTAAAACATACGCCGCTTTCAATTTTAATGGCCTATTCGGTTTCGGGTTTGCTGATTGCTTTTATGCAGTACCTGATAACGGCCCATATTAGTACTTCTATACAAACAATTATTAAAGAAACCGATGAAAGAAGGTTGGTAGAAGACAGGCTTCGCCACAGTGAATTTTATAACCGTATGGTGGCCGAAAGCAAAATTCTGGGTGTTGCATGGTCAACTGCTGGCGGCCTGATGCTGGATGCAAACTCAACTTTCTGCGCTATGCTTGGTTACAGCCTGGCCGACCTTAAAGGGGTATATTTTGGCGATATAACCCATCCGGAGGATAATGCAAGGGAAATGGATTTTTTTGCACGCATTTTCAGCGGCGAGTTGGATGGTTATACCATGGAGAAAAGGTATAGGCATAAAGATGGTAATTATTTTTGGGTTGAGTTATATTTAACATGCTACAGAAAAAACCAAAACAAGGAGGTTGATTTTTTTATTGGCGTGGTGCAAAACATACAGCAAAGAAAGCTGGCGGAAGAAGCCCAGCGCGTAAGCGAAGCACGGTACCGCGCACTGGTTGAAAATGCACCGGAGGCATTGGTTGTATATGATGTTGAAAAAGGCAAATACGAAAGCGTAAGCGAAAGTGCAGTACAGTTGTTCAAGATACCCAAAGCTGATTTTTTAAAAATAGGGCCGGTGGATATAAGCCCAAAATATCAACCAGATGGCTCTCTGTCATCTGAAGCAGCTAAATCAGTGATTAAGGAAGCTATTAACGGCGGAAAACCTGTTTTTGAATGGACCCATTGCGATGCACAAGGCAATTTGATTCCATGCGAAGTAAGGCTGGTGAGGTTGCCCTCAACTACCGGGGTGCTTATCCGGGGAAGCATTGCTGATATTACAGCACGCAAAGCTGCTGAGATGGCCGTCCGGAATCTGAATGAAGAACTGGAGAAAAAAGTAAAGGAACGTACTGCTGAACTTGAAACACTTAATCATGACCTGTTTAGGTTCAACACCATGCTATCGCACGACCTCCGTTCGGGTATCCGCCGCGTAAAATCTTTCAGCGATATTTTGCTGAGGAAATTTAAACGCGGCCAAACAGACCAAACGATGTTAGGCGACCTTGAAACGATAGTGCAGGACGCTGCTAAAATGGACGGCCTTGTAAGTGGTTTGCTGGAAATATCGAAATTAGGAAGTAAGCCAGTACAACTTAAACAGGTTAACCTGAACGAAACTGTTGCAGCAGTAGTTAGTGATGTGAAAAATCAATGGCTGCATAAGCCTAATGAGATTGAGATAACGGACCTGCCCCTGCTGAATTCAGACCCCATATTGATTCAGCAGATATTTGCCAACCTGATATCGAATGCGTTTAAGTATTCAAGCAAAAATGAAATAATTAAAGTAACGATAAGCAGTGCCACTAATTCTGACCACTATTTGTTTTCTATTACCGATAACGGAGCCGGTTTTGATATGGCCTGCCATGATAGTTTGTTTAAAGCATTTACCCGTTTGCATCATGATTCGGAATTTGAAGGCACCGGATTAGGCCTTAACAGCGTAAAGCGCTTTGTTGAAAAATTAGGCGGCCGCATTTGGGCCGAATCTGTTTTAGGCAGCGGAAGCACTTTTTACTTTACTATGCCTTTAAGGAAAATTGAACCGGAGGGATAAAAATTATTCCTCACTGTTTAAAAAGCGTGCAATAGTGGCTGAAGAGTTGTTCAAATTGGCTTCAGTAACATAAACACCTTCGCCCGCCTCCACGGTTATCTCTGAAAATAAAAAAGGCACAAATTTTTTGTCCCAGCCCCCTAGTTGAATTCCACGGGTGCAATTAAACCGCAGAGGTACTACCGGTATCCGCGCATCGCGGCTCATCCAGAGCACCCCGGGTTTTAGCTGGTAAGCAGGGCCCGAAGGGCCATCGCAGGCTACCAGCGCTGAGTAGCCTTGTTTTAAATATTCCATTACCTTTTCAAGGGCGGCCATGCCGTTGTTGCCGCTGCTGCCCAGGCAAATATGCTCAACACCGGTTAAGTGCAATAATACATGTATGGGTTTCATATACCATGCAGGGTGATTAAGCCACGCCTGTTTGCTCACTTTATTAAATACTGAAAAGTAAAGCGCAAGGTCTTTGTGCCAGATGCAATAGGCCACCGGCTCACCGTTTGCAGGTAAAGGCATACCGGTGAATTTTATTTTGCAGGTAAGATGGATTACAAGAGTCCAGAGATATAACAACCAGCCGAAAGAATGGCCCCAAATCAGAAAGAAAGGTTTTAAATACCAGGGAATATTATCAACTCGGCGCATGGCTAAAAATAAATATTTACAACAACCAGCGAAACCGGAATTAAAAAACGTATCGTATTACAGACAACTATTACCAATTTATAATTCTTTGCGCCTTTTGTAAGCTTTGCACCTTTGCGTTAAAAATGTATTTGAAACTAAAATTAAACGTTAGTACCTGTCGGGCTAAAAATCGCTTTCTCAATTCTTTTCTGAAAGCTTTCCTGGCTGTTTGTTTTAGGAAAAGGGGTGGAGGGTACCGGTACATTCAAAAACTTACAGAGGGGTCCCCATCCCTGGGTTATTTCATACACCAGTAGTTTATCGGCGGGCACCGTTCTTTTTACTTCTTCATTCCATTGATTGAACAAATCTATCATCGCCGCCTTATCCTCAATTTTTCCTTTAAAAGCCCCTTGGAATAAAAAGGTTTGGATGTGGTAATATATCTGAGGTATATAGCTGAGCTTCGTGGATAGTTTACCCAAAAATTTCAATATCGGAAATTTTATAGGATCAGGTTTTTTGAAAATGGTATTGGCCGCACTATCGTACCATTGAGCCCCGTCGCGCTCGGTTAGTATAATTTTAGCATCCGGATATTGTTTTAATAACTGACGGTAGTAATAAGCGCTGGGAAAATCAACGGCAGCCTTACAACCTGCAAACAGTGCATCAAAATCGGTAGTGCCGGTTTCATGCAACTCCTTCCAGTATTTCAGTTTGGCACCATCATTAAATAAATTGAAGCCGTGGTAGCAGCGGCTAAAGCCAAGTTGCTCCAACGCAATTTTTAACGATTCTGTTCCGGTTCGGCCCCAGCCAGCGCCAATTACTTTTAATGCCATTGTTTTTTGTTTATGGTATTAAGTAGTGAGTATTTAGTAATTAGACCTGAAGATTCAGCGCTAGCCCAATATTGGCCGTTCATCTTAATACTAAATACCAGCTACTCAATACTATTTATAAAATTCATTAATCAACTTAACTGCATTTTCAACTCCGTTTTCGTTTCGGATATTTTCACCAATCTGGCGCGCTTTGGTTTGCATCTCAGGGCTATTGAATGCTTCGAGAATGGCCTGCGAAAGATTATCAGAGTTTAAGTTGTTCCAGGGTATGGGCTTAGTACCAGCCCCTGTTTTTTCAACACACCACGACCAAAAACGCTGGTCGTATATCAAAGGTGTAATTACCGAAGGCACTCCTGCTTTTAAGCCGGCAGCCGTGGTACCTGCACCGCCATGATGAACCACAGCTGCCATTTTCGGAAACAAAAACTCAAACGGAACCGGCTCGGTTGCAAAAATATTTTCAGGCAATTCTTCTTTTACCAAACCAAGGCCGGCATTAAGTACAACAGCCCGTTTACCGGTTTTTGCAACAGTTTCCAATATCAGTTTTTTGATAGCACCCTTTTTATACTGGTCGCTGTTCATACTTCCAAAGCCGATATAAAAGGGCTTTTCGCCATTATTGATAAATGCTTCCAGTGCGGGTTCAAGCTGTTTTTGAGTGGCCGGTTTCCGGAACCAATAACCGGTTACGTGTTGTACACTGGCCCAGTCGGCGGGCTTATCCAGCAGGTATTTGCTATAGGCATACAACATCAGAGGCGGGTTCTTTTTAAAGGCGGGCCCAAGCGGTTCTTTAAAGGGTAACCCATGCCCGAATACTTTTTTCCATGCCTCATGTAAAAACGGGCGTTCGCCTTGCCAAACTAATTCCCCCATAATTAAATGCGACGCAACATTGTAAATTTTTTTGGCAATACCCGGCCACCATTCTTTAGGCGGGGGAACAACGATATTATGGAAATAGCGTGTAGGGCCCGCCGGGTTAACGCAACCCACTGAAATTGGAATCGAAAATTCTTTCGCTAAAAAATAAGTGATGTGCAGGGTTAATGGTGTGCACATTAAATGGTCTGACCCTTTACATGCACCTGATAATTCCTGAACGGCGGCCAGCACCAGCGGCGCTGCTTTACTACGTACCTCCCACAAAAACGAAAAAGATGTTTTGCTCCCCTCCAGTGCTTCGCGGGCTTCGGCAGAGTTAATAGCTTCCTGTACGTTACCCGAAATAAGGGCAAAGTCTAAACCGTTTTCAGTAACAAACGTCCTGAACATTTCGTGCGTGGCAATTTTTACTGTGTGCCCGGCATTTTGCAGGCCGGTACCTAAAGCCACAAAGGGCTCAACATCGCCACGCGTACCAACGGTTACAATGGTAATTTGCATATTTTACTTACAATAAAATAACGGAAGGGCTCCGCTTGTTTGGGTTTTAAAGAGTATGTTATCAAAAATAATGTAATTGCCCGAAGTGCCTAATTTCGCCGCTCTTTTATACCGGGTTTGGAGGCAATTGCCTACCGGTATATTGGCAAACCTTACAACGTAGTTTAGGAATTAATTTATTTTTGGGCGATGAACGCCAGTCTTCATTCTTTTATCCATTTGCTTTTTATCGGCATTATTGCCTTATTTCCGGTAATTAATCCCTTTGGGTCGGCATTTATGGTAAGCCCGTATCTGCTTCGGCTTACGCACGATGAAAAGCGGGCCGCTGTAAGGAAAATAACCCTTTACGCTTTTTCTATTTGCACAGTTTCGTTGTTTGCCGGGCACTGGATACTGGAACTTTTCGGACTTTCTATTCCGGTAGTGCAACTGGCAGGGGGAATAATGATATGTAAAATAGGGTGGGAGTTTCTTTCTTCGGATAAGAAAGAAGAAGAGCCGGATGTAAAAGCAGATGAAGCGAATACACTCAGTGGTTATGCTTATGTGCAGGATAAACTATTTTACCCTATTACTTTTCCGGTAACCACAGGGGCAGGAACCATTTCGGTGTTATTTACGCTGAGTGCGCATAGTGCAAGGGCCAATGCAACGGATTATCTTGTAAATACAGGCGCCATACTTTTGGCTATAGTGTTTATGTGTTTACTTATCTACATTTTTTACTTCAACACAAAAACCATCATTAATTTTGTGGGATCGAAGGGGGAGGAAATAATTAACCGCATCAGCGCGTTTTTAATTTTTTGCGTTGGGCTGCAAATTGCAATTACAGGTATTACCAGTTTGGTAAAAGGATAATATGATTACTGACTATTCAATAACAAGGCTCTTTTTGACAAAGCCACTGTTAAACCCGATAACGGCTTGATAAATGCCTTTGCTCATTAAACTCAGGTCAATCCCCGGGTTTGGTTCAGTGATTGCTTTTTCAAATACTAACCTGCCCAATACGTCAAAAACCTGAATGGTGCCCCCCTGCAGATCGTTGCTTACCATCAACTGAAAAATTCCATTAGCAGAAGGGTTGGGAAAAATAGCTACATCGTTTTGCGAACTAACCTGGTTAATGGAGAGGTAAATGTAATTGTAAGCCGGCGACATACCGGTGCAATTGCCGGCATTGGTAACGGCTACGGTATAGTTTCCGTTTTGCGATGTAATGTAATTTTGAGATGTAGCGCCTGTAATTTCAGTTCCATTCAGATACCATTGGTATTTATCGGCTAATCCGGTGGTAAGCGTATCGCGGTGTTGTGTTATAAGCGCAGTTGGAGTGTCAATAACATTCAGGTTAAGCGGTGTGGCGTTAGCACTGCCGCAAACATTAAAGGCCGTGGCGTTTATGGCTCCGGCTATTCCATTGTTATTTGCCTGAACATTTGCCGTACCCTGGCCTGAAATAAGGCTCCAGCCAACCGGTGCGGACCAGTAGATACTATCTGCACCTGAAATATTTGGCAAATTGAACGACAAAGCACCTGTTGAATTTATGCATACGGAATCTGTGCCCGTAATTGCACCCACAACAGGGGCTGCGTGTGTATTTACGCTTAAAGATGTAACAGAGCTTTGCCCGCATCCGTTGCTTACCTGTACCGTAACGTTGCCCGGGCTGCTGCCAGCCGTAAGGTTTAAAGTATCGGCATTACCACCGGAAACTAAAGTCCAGCCGGAAGGGTAATTCCATAAAAAGCCAGTGGCGCCGGTTGTGGAACCGGCAATATATTGAACAGGCTGAGCCGTGCAGACAAGCGTATCACCTGCAATGGCATTAATAACCGGTGCTGAAAGTGCAGTAACATTTAAGGATGAAGGAGTGCCCTGCCCGCAACCATTTACTGCCTGCACGGTGACAGTGCCTGCACCGTTACCTGAAGTAAGATTAAGGGAATCAGAAGTGTTGCCTGAAATTAATGTCCACCCCGCAGGGTAATTCCAAACATAAGAGGTTGCGCCACTTACGGCTGAAATAACATATTGTACAGGCTGGCCAACACAAGGCGCGGAATCCCCCCGAATTGCGCCAGGCGCGGCCAGGCCTGATAAGGTTACAATAATATTTTTTTGAATTGACGAACTTACGCCGCAGCTATTTTGAGCGGTAACAGAGATGGTGCCGCCGGTGTTGCCGGATGTGGCTTGTATGGCATGTGAACTGCTGCCGTTTGTGATATTCCATCCGGAGGGTAAGGACCAGTTATATGTAGTGGCGGCCGGATCGTTTATTACCGATATAGTGATGTTGGTAATACCTGAACAAACTGTATCGGGGGCTGTAATTACTGAGGGCGTTGCCGGTGCAGTATTCTCCGCAACTGTAAAAGGTGCGGCAGTTACCGAACAGGTGCCGTTGCTAACGGTAAGCGAATAGGTACCTGCGTTTGAAACACTAAGCGTGCTACCTGTTGAGTTATTGCTCCAGGTATAACTGAAGCCGACAGGTGCGGCTGTAAGTAAATCATTATGCCCGCTGCAAAATGAGGTTGCACCGGTAATTGACTGGTTAGTTGGTATAATATTATTGCAGCTCTGCATCAGTACATCGTTCACATCAGCACTGTAAAGGCTTTCAAATTTTGTCCAGGCTGCACAATTTCCATTCAGGTAGTAATCCAGGTAAGGGTATAAAAAGCTTAACACGGTGTCGGTTTGTCCGTTCCGGCTCAATGTTGTTGATGCGCAGCCCGATACTCCTTCACCAAAGTTGCAGGCAACATTGCTTAATGCAAACTGGCAATGCGTGGCATTTTTAATCTCAACCAAGGTTTTACAAATTGAACCTGAGGAATCGTACGTTGGAATCTGGTTGGTTGTGGCCGGGGCTATACAATCACTGCTGCCTGCAAAGCTTAAATAGGGTTTATGCATAAAGGGGGCTGCGGTTACAGATGAAGGCGTTGTTGTGGCTTCAGCCAGTGTCCAGTAACAGGTTGCAGTATCGCTGTACTGGCAACTTAAAACGGTACATCCCCCGCCCATAGAATGGCCGGCGATAGCGCCTTTTGCCTTTACATGGTGGTAAAGCGGTGAGGCTGCGTCGGTATTACTTTCGCTTATCATCATGTTATAGATGTAAATTAAGTCCTGGGCCAGGTTTGGGTGGCTGGGTGACAGGCCCCCTTCGTTCGAGGTAAGGGCAACGATGTAACCGTGTGTTGCCAGGGAATCAGCATAATTGTAATAGGCATCAATCGTCATATCAAAACCATGTCCAAAAACAACAAAGCCGAAAGAATCTGAGGCTATAGCCGTGTTGGTTCCCGGATAATGAAACTCCACCGGTACCGAACGGTTGCTTCTGGATGCATCGGTCCATGTTACGGATTGCACACCCACCGTATAATTTTGAGCAAAGGCACATACTTTCGCCAGCAACAAAATTGTAAACAGTAAAAAGTTTTTCATATGCGGGGTTTTATTAATTATTACCTAATTGGGATTTTCGCATGGAGGAAGCCGTTTGGGCGTAATCATCAATGTTTTCAAGCCCGTTGCTGTTTACCAGTTCATGATGGAAGCGGTCAAGTTTAGTAAGTAAGCGTATCAGTTCCAGCTGCTCTTCGTCTTCCAGGTTGCCGGTTACTATCTCCGAGGTTTTGGCCATTTCGGCGAAAATGATGTTCAGTTCTTTCTTTCCTTTTTCAGTGATGGCGATTTTTTTATTGCGCTTGTCTTCCTCGCTGTCTTCCTGTTTGGCCAGGCCATTTCTTATCAGGCGGTTAACAATCTCAATCCCGGTGGTTTTTTCAAGCACAAACATCTTTATCAACTCTCCCTTTATTACGCTTTTATGGCTTCGTAACGTTACCAGCAAGGCAAAATCATCCAGGCTGCTTATCTCAGAATTTACCATTGCCTTTTTGGTATAAAAACGGGCATAACGGTACATCATATAAACCATCTTGCTGATGGTGGTTCTTACATCTTCGCTGCGGCGTGTGGTTTCTAACGATTCATTACCGGCGCGTGTATCTTTGATTCTTACTTCACCGGCCATTTCTTTTTGAAGCCAGGAAGAAAAATCAGCTACCGGTGACAAAACCTCTGGCCCGTTGCGCGATTCGTACTTCTCAATATAGGGGAGTAATTCT
>CAISWS010000113.1 GCA_903889265.1 uncultured Bacteroidota bacterium | reverse complement strand
GGTCAACTGGCCGGTGAGCGTATCAATCTGGCTTTTCTTAAAGCCAAGTTCCTGGGTTAAGGTGTTTACCCTGTTCTGTTGCTGGTGGAACTCAATATTCTTTTGGTTGTAGCGCGATGAGGCTTCGCTCAGTTTATTGGTTATTTCAACAAAGTCCTTATCCGTTTTTTCAAGGATAGATTTAGCGGCAGATTGCTCTTCCCGCAAGGTTCCCAATTCAACGGTTATTTTCTCAACTTCATCCTTTAAAGCTTCCAGCCGTTCAGTAATATTTTTGCTTTTTGCATCAGCCGATTCCAGAAACTTTACCAAACTCTGAATGCTGGCCTGTGCTGCTGAGAACTTGCCATTTAATTGCGCCCCTAACGTGCGCTGTGTTTCAATATCCTTAACAACCGATGATGCCTTTAGCTGGTTAATTTTAACCTGCGCATTGGCCACCTGTTGGTGTAATTTATAGGTAGATACTTCCAACACTTTTATTTCTTCCTGCAATTTTTCCAGGTTCTTGGCACGGCCTATTTTTTTGCCCTCAAATAATCCAACTGCACCGCCGCTTAGCGAAAAGTCTTTGCGGATGTATTTGCCGCTTTTTGAAAGCAGCACAATCTTGCGGTCCTGGGTATCCAGTTTCGAAATATCGAATGGGCCGCTGTCGTCAATCATGTAAACGCGGTCCAGCAAAAACGCGCCAAGTTTTTTGTATTGGGCATCCATTTCAACCAGGGCATTTACGGATTTTATACCGTCAATTTCCAGGGTGGAGTGGGGCTGGTACTTTTCAAATTCATCAATAATAAAAAAGTTAGCCCGGCCCATGGCTGAATCGCTAAGCAGGTTTACCGCCATAGCCGCTTCCTGAATGTTTTGAACTACATAATAATTCAAATAAGGCTCCAGGTAATTTTCAACAGCAACCCGGTATTCTTCAGCGCAGTAAATAATATCTGAAAGGAGGGGAGCCTCCTTGCTCCATTTAGCGTTCTTCTTCAAAAACTTAATCGATTCGGGGAAACCTTCCAGATTTTCAACCAAACTTTTGGTAAGGTCGTACTCATTCTTTTTGGCATCCAGTGTGCGCGTTTCCTGTGTTAATTCAACGCGCGTTTTTTCTACCGAGCCTTCCAACTCTGCTATCTCTTTCTTTTTGGTTTCTTCCTCTTTAATCAGGTAGCTGAGTTTTAATTCCGTAGCTTCCTTATCAGATTTTAACTGGTCGAAACCTTGCTGCAGCTGCTCTAATTCAACTCTTTTCTTTTGTACGTCTTCCTCACTCTGAAACAAGTCGCGTTGCAGGCTTTCGTTACTGCTGCGGTTAACTGCCAGTTTTTTATCCAGCTCAAATATCTGGCGCTCTTTTTCCGAATAGGCCTTTTGGTCGGCCGATAAGGTGTTTTTCAGGCCGCTGTGTACATTGCGTATTTCGTTCAGTTCAGTTTCAAGCACCGTAAGCTCTGCACGACGGGTTTCAAGCACCTTATCTTCAACTTCCTTATCCAAACTGAGTTTTTCAATAGATAGTCTTAGTTTTTCAACCTGTTCGTTGGCTTCAAGTATTTGCTTGGATGCAGAGTCTTTTTTGTCGAGCGCAAATTTTATCTGCGAGTTAAGGATGTTTCTTTCGTTTTCTTTTTCACCCACACCGGCCACCAGGGTATTCAGCTTTTTCTGAACTTCAAAAAGGGCTTTTTCCTTATCAACGTTATCCAGTTTCTCTCTTTCAAGTTTTGCTTCGGCCTGGTTCACTAATGTTTCCAGTTCCAGCTTTTTATCATCGTTTAGCTGCTTTTGCTCTTCCAGGGTTTTGTAGGTTACCTTGTAGGTTTGCAGGTTGTATTTAGCCAGCAATAAACTCAGTTGCTTGTATTCCTCCTTTAACTCGTAATAACGCCTGGTTTTTTTTGCCTGAGACTCCAGGGTTTTTAATTGCCCTTCAATTTCAAACAGCAAATCCTTAACGCGTTCCAAATCGCCATCGGTTCCTTTTAGCTTATCAATGGTTTCCTTTTTCCGTTTTTTGTATTTAGAAACCCCCGCGGCCTGTTCAAATAGCTTGCGCCTGCTGTTTTCTCGGTCATTCAGAATTTCATCCACCATACCCAGTTCTATAATGGAGTATGAATCGCTGCTTACGCCGGTGTCCAGAAACAAAGTGTTGATGTCTTTCAATCGGCATGGGACCCCGTTCAGCAGGTATTCACTTTCTCCATCCCTGTATAAACGGCGGGTTACAGTAATGGTTTTATAGTCGGACGAAACAAGGTTTTTGGTGTTTTCGAAAGTAAGCGATACCTCTGCCATACCGGCAGCCTTGCGGGTTTTGGTGCCGTTAAATATCAGGTTCTCCATCTTCTCTAAACGAAGCATGGAAGTTTTTTGCTCGCCCAGCACCCAGCGTATAGAGTCAACAACGTTGCTTTTACCGCAACCGTTGGGGCCTACAACACCGGTAATTTTATTATTAAAATGTATAGTGGTTTTTTCAGCAAAGCTTTTAAAACCCTTAATTTCCAAAGTAGTTAACTGCATATCCGGTTCAATTTAAAGGCGCAGCAGGTGCTGTGCTTTCGTGCAATGTCCCTTAACTTTAAGGGGAAGGCGAAAATAGAAAATCGGGACACCCTTAAAACTGAAAGAAACTAACAGGTATCCACACGTTATCCACAATTTTTGAGATTATAAAATGCCAGCGATTAGAGGTTGTTTGTTCGGAGATTTAGGGGCTGAGGCAACGGAACCGGAAGAATGACCGTTTTAAAGTTGTTGGAATAAAGCAATGAGGGAAATATTTTAACAGAGATGGCTGCAAACGTCCCATTAACAAACTTAGTATGTATCCGCAACTATATTTTCAAAAAAGTTTTTTTCTGCAACCATATGTAACCCAGCCCCATCTAACCTTCAAATGAACGCAAACCAGAGCTTATGTAAGAAACTTTGCCTATTTTTGAACCCTTAAAATTCACCCCAAATGACCGCAGAAACCACGGTATCAAGAGCAGAGTACTTAATAGAGCTGGAAGAACGCTACGGCGCCCATAATTATCACCCGCTACCTGTAGTTATGGAGCGGGGCAGAGGGGTTTACCTCTGGGACGTAGATGGTAAACGTTATTACGACTTTCTTTCGGCGTATTCAGCTGTAAATCAAGGACATTGCCATCAATTAATAGTTGATGTAATGAAAAAACAGGCTGAAAAGCTTACCCTTACATCGCGTGCTTTTCATAACAATGTATTAGGCGAGTATGAAAAGTATATCACCGAACTTTTCGGATACGACAAGGTATTGCCCATGAACACGGGGGTTGAGGCAGTGGAAACCGCTATTAAACTGGCGCGCCGCTGGGCTTATGAAGTTAAAGGCATTCAGGATAATAAAGCCAAGATTATTGTTCCGGAAGGTAACTTTCACGGACGTACCATTTTAGCTATTTCAGCTTCTACAGACCCAAGCAGTTTTGGTGGTTTTGGGCCGTTGGTGCCTAATTTTGTGGTAATTCCTTATAATGATTTAAGCGCCCTGGCTACTGCTTTAGATGATAAAGATGTTGCCGGATTTTTGGTTGAACCTATACAAGGCGAAGCAGGGGTTGTTGTTCCGCAGGAACATTACCTGGCTAAAGCCAAGTATTTATGCGAAAAGGCCAATGTATTGTTTATGGCCGATGAAGTACAAACCGGCCTTGGAAGAACCGGAAAAATGCTGGCCTGCGATTGGGAAGATGTGCGCCCGGATATTTTGATTTTAGGAAAGGCATTGAGCGGAGGAACGCTGCCGGTATCCGCAGTGCTGTGCGATGACCCGATTATGATGAACATTAAACCCGGGGAACATGGCTCAACATACGGCGGAAATCCGCTGGCTTGTAAAGTAGCAATGGCCGCCTTGCAGGTAATTAAGGATGAAAACCTGGTTTACAATGCTTTCTATTTGGGTAAATATTTAAGGAGCGAGCTTTCTAAAATCAAACATCCTGCCATTAAAGAAATACGTGGCAAGGGACTATTAAACGCCATTGTTTTGAATACTGATGACGAAACCTACGCTTGGAATTTATGTATGAAGTTTATGGAGAATGGTTTGCTGGCCAAGCCAACCCATCATTATATTATCCGTTTGGCACCGCCGCTTTGTATTACCAAAGAGCAAATTGATGAGTGTGTTGCCATTATTGCAAACAGTTTTAATTAGTGTGAGTTCAATTGATTGACAATCCGGGCTATAGGGCGCAGAGCACTATAGCCTTTTTTTATGCCGTCCGGGCACTGAGATTTGACAACTTTTTAAAAGTTGTCAAATCTGGTCAGCTAAATCCGACCATTCCGGTAAGCGCTCTAATAACTGTATGCCGCCCTTTAATTGACTTACAAAATTCAAAGCCCCGTTTGTAACCCATAGGTAGTCCACTTTCAAACTGAGATTATACCGGGCAATCTGCTCAAACACTTTTTCATTTAAGGTTTCTTCAGGGGCTTTGCATTCAATAATCATTTTAGGTTTGCCTGAGTTTGTAAAAACGACGAGGTCGAACCGCTTTTGAAGCCCGTTTAGTTCAATTCCCCGTTCAACGGCTATCAGGCTTTGTGGGTATTTTTTATCGTGAATCAGATAATGAAGAATATGCTGGCGCACCCACTCCTCGGGTGTAAGGGCGACCCATTTTTTTCGGGCAATATCGAAAATGACTTTTTTACTGTCCTGTTCCTTAACCTTAAAATCATAACTGCTAAACACTACATTCGTCATCTTTCGTAAATTCGACCGAAATTAAGAAACGGATTTAAATAGAAGAGGTATGTTATCTTAACCTCCGAATTAGCCCATGAAAACAAAAGAAGAAATAGTAAATAACTGGTTACCCCGATACACAGGCCGTGAGCTGAAAGACTTTACGCCTTTTATACTGCTTACCAACTTCGACAACTACGTAAAGATGTTTGCTGATTGGCACAACGTGCCGATATTAGGTGAAGACAGGCCGATGATGAATGCTTCAGCGGATGGTATTACAGTTATTAACTTTGGCATGGGTAGCCCAAATGCGGCTACTATGATGGATCTTTTATCTGCCATTGCCCCGCAAGCTGTTTTGTTTTTGGGCAAGTGCGGTGGATTGAAAAAGAAGAGCCAGGTAGGTGATTTTATTTTACCCATTGCTGCCATAAGGGGAGAGGGGACATCCAATGATTACTTTCCAAATGAAGTTCCTGCCCTTCCGGCTTTTGCGTTGCAAAAGGCTATTTCAACCACAATAAGGGATTACGGCCAAGACTACTGGACAGGTACTGTTTACACAACTAATAGAAGGGTTTGGGAATGGGATGATACTTTTAAAGAGTATTTGCGCAACATACGGGCCATGGCCATAGATATGGAAACCGCCACTATTTTTATAACCGCATTTAAGAATGAGATACCTGCAGGAGCTTTGTTATTGGTTTCTGACCAGCCTATGATACCCGAAGGGGTAAAAACGGAAGTAAGTGATGGTTCAGTAACCAAAAACTTTGTTGAGCTGCACTTGAAAATCGGGATTGATTCTTTAAAGCAGTTGAAGAATAACGGGCTTACGGTTAAGCACCTTCGGTTT
>CAISWS010000112.1 GCA_903889265.1 uncultured Bacteroidota bacterium | reverse complement strand
GTAACTTTGATTAAAACTGAAATGGTGGGATACAAAAATCCTGTTACCTTTCATTTTTAACTATAAACAGATTTTATGCCGCACTATTGTGTAAGAGGGGAAATTCCGCATAAACGCCACACACAGTTCAGAAAGCCTGATGGTGAGTTATACAGCGAGCAGTTGGTTTCAACCGAGGGTTTCTCGAATGTATATTCCACTATTTACCATTGCCATGCCCCAACGGTAGTTACCAAAATTGATGAAGCCATTGATGTATCGCCCAAAGTTGCTTTGGCAAAAAACATGCAGCATCGTTGTTATAAGGGATTTAAGATTGCCCCTGAGAAGGATTTTATCAAATCGAGGAAGGCAGTGCTTATTAATAATGATGTTCATATTGTGTTGGCGGCACCTCAAAACTCTACCAAAGATTATTTTTATAAGAACTCGGATGCAGACGAGGTTATTTTTGTGCATGAAGGCACCGGTACCCTGAAAAGCATTTTCGGAGACTTGAAATTTTCTTACGGTGACTATGTTGTAATACCCCGCGGCACTATTTACCAGATTGAGTTTGATACAGCAGAAAACCGGTTGTTTATTGTAGAGTCGTTTTCTCCCATTGTTTATCCGAAAAGATACCGCAACGAGTTTGGCCAGTTGCTTGAAAACTCTCCTTATTGTGAGCGCGATATCCGCCAGCCCGATAATTTTAAAACCATTGATGAAAAGGGCGATTTTTTAGTTTATATAAAAAAGCAAGGGTTGCTGTATCCTTACCACTATATGTATCATCCGTTTGATGCGATTGGATGGGATGGTAACCACTACCCGTATATATTCTCCATACATGATTTTGAGCCGATAACGGGCCGGGTGCATCAACCGCCTCCGGTGCATCAGACATTTGAGGCGCATAATTTTGTTATTTGTTCGTTTGTGCCACGCAAGTACGATTATCACCCGCTTTCCATACCCGCCCCATATAATCACAGTAACGTTGATAGTGATGAGGTGCTTTACTATGTGGATGGTGATTTTATGAGCCGTAAGAGCGTTGAGCGGGGTATGATTACTTTGCACCCGATTGGAATTCCTCACGGGCCGCACCCGGGCACTGTGCAAAAGAGTATTGGTAAGGAGGAAACGAAGGAATTAGCGGTAATGGTGGATACGTTTAAGCCTTTACAAATCACTGAAGATGCAATGGCGACTGAAATGCCAGATTATTTTAAATCATGGATAGAATAAATTGTCAAAAACTTTAACTCCCGATAAACAATAAAATATGGAAACAACTCTGGAAAAGCCAAAGGCAAATGTTGCGGAAGATTTCCTCCCGCTCAACGGCACCGACCACATTGAGTTTTATTGTGGCAATGCCAAACAATCGGCTTACTACTATCAACATGCCTGGGGTTATGAGTTGGTAGCCTATTCGGGTCCTGAAACCGGCGTCCGCGACCGGGCAAGTTATGTATTGCAGCAGGGCAAAATACGGATGGTGCTTAGTTCGGCTATGCATCCGGAGCATGAGATTTCAAAGCACGTTTTACTGCATGGCGATGGGGTTAAGGTATTGGCTTTGTGGGTAGATGATGCCCGTAAAAGCTATGATGAAACTACTAAACGCGGTGCGCAGGGAGTTATGGAACCAACCGTTTACAAGGATGAGGATGGAGAAGTGGTTGTTTCAGCAATAAAAACATATGGCGAAACCATTCACAAATTTATTGAGCGCAGAAATTATAAGGGCGTTTTTATGCCGGGTTATAAGGTGAAGAAATCGGGTGTTGAAACAAAATCTGTTGGCATAAAGCATGTGGACCATTGTGTGGGCAATGTTGAATTGGGAAAGATGAACGATTGGGTCAAATTTTACGAGGATGTAATGGGCTTTAAACTGTTGCTTACTTTTGATGATGAGGATATTTCAACCGAGTATTCGGCATTAATGAGTAAGGTGGTTAGTAATGGTTCAGGTTATGTGAAGTTCCCTATCAATGAACCAGCGGCAGGCAAAAAGAAATCGCAGATAGAAGAATATATTGAATTCTATCACGGGCCCGGTTGCCAGCATATGGCTTTGGCTACGGATGATATAATAGCTACTGTAACTGAATTGCGTAAGCGAGGAGTTGAGTTTTTAAACGTGCCGGAAGTATATTACGATGAGGTTTGGCAGCGCGTAGGTAAAATAAATGAAGACGTAGAGAAGATTAAGCAGTTAAATATATTGGTTGACCGCGATGATGAGGGTTACCTGCTGCAACTATTCACCAAGCCGGTGCAGGACAGGCCAACTGTGTTTTTTGAAATTATTCAGCGCTGTGGTGCTAAAAGCTTTGGCAAAGGGAATTTTAAAGCTTTATTTGAGGCTATTGAGCGCGAACAGGATTTGAGAGGTAATTTGTAGTAAGCAACACGCAAATGCGCAGTAATTCATTTTTTCAGAAGGCAGGATTGATTGTTTTATCGGTCCTGCTTTCTCTTTTTATATTGGAAATGGTTTTGCGGATAATCTATCCTGCCCAAACACATTACCTGGTTTGGCAGCCCGGATTGCAACATAAATTCTTTCCTGATACCGGCATTTTAGGCGGCCTTAAATCCGCCACTTCATTTACCATTAACCGGTGTGGTTTAAGGACAGATACCAATGACTTACGCAATGGCCCGGACCTTTTTGAAAGCAGTTTAGCAGAAGAGAAAAATGCCGGTGCAAAATATTATCTGTGTATTGGAGCCAGTACTACTGAGGGCTTATACCTGGATGATAGCAGCACATGGCCGGCACAGTTTGCAAGGGCTGCAAAAGCATCCGGTGATTCTGCTTTTAAGTTTATTGGTAACCTGGCCAAAAGTGGTTGTACTATGCGCGAAAATTACATTCAGCTAAAGTATTGCGTACCACAGTATAAACGGATTAATACAGTATTTGTAATGGGAGGTTTAAATGATATGACCCGCAGGTTGAGCCAGGATACCAGTTATGTACCGGGGTTTGAATTTACACCTCAGATTGAAGATTCGTTTGTGAATACCATCTTTTTAAAGCAGGGCAGGGGACAGGGGAATACGTGGTGGAGAAGAAGTGCACTCTTTTATCTGATTCAAAATGCTTACCACCGTAGCAAACCGCTTTCGGTTGAGTGGATGTTACAGGATAACACCGGTGAGATTTACAGCATCTGGAGAAAGAACCGGCAACACGCTTTAAGTTTTTTAGATACGCTGCCTGATATGACTGCCGCGTTGGATGAATACGGACGTATTATTAACCTGATGATAGATGAGGCACAGAAGCAGAAGCTGCGGATAATTTTTATTAATGAATCGGCCATTTGGAAGGATAGTATGCCGGAGATAGAAATAAATAAACTATGGCAGGGGGGCATTGGTAAATTTCAAAAAGAGAGCGGGCATGTGTATTATTCGCCCAAGGCATTAAGGCATGGGCTTGAATTGTATAATCAGAAATTGAGTTCGGTTTGTGCTGCCCGTGGTGTTGAGGTAATTGATATTGATTCAAAGTTGCCGCACGACCTATCTGTTTTTTATGATGATTGCCATTTTACGAATGAAGGGGCGCGGCAAATTGGCAATGTTGTTTACAGCGCAATACGAAGGCCCTGATACCCGGACGAACATCTGGTTTGGAAATCTGTTTAAACGGTAAATACAGTTGTTTATGACCTTAAAAAATGTGCTGAAGCTAACGGGATGTGTAGTGTTGACCCTTGCAGTTGGTGGCATTTCAGGTTTTATTACCAGCAGCGAAATAAACGGATGGTATGCTACCCTGGTAAAACCCGGTTTCAATCCACCGAATTGGATTTTTGGCCCGGTTTGGACTTTGCTATATTTTTTAATGGGTGTTGCACTATACATGCTGATTGCTAATGCGCCTTCAAAAGAGCGGAGAGCGGGGATTTTAATTTTTGCAGCGCAACTATTTCTTAACTTCTGGTGGAGTATCATCTTCTTTTCGTTCCACCGGCTTGATTTAGCATTGGGCGAAATAGGGTTGCTGTGGTTGTTTATTTTATGGATGATTATTGTTCTATTCAGGCAAAAGCCTGTAGCTGGGTATTTGATGATACCTTACCTGCTTTGGGTGAGTTTTGCAACAGCGCTTAATTTTGCTATTCTGAGGCTTAATTAGAGGGTATCGTTTTCCCATTTAAATGTTTTGGGGCGTTATGTACTCACTAATCCCTACACGCCCGCCATAGCTATTTGAGAAATGAGGTATTACATATTTAATATATTCCATGTGCGTAACGGCTCACCTCCCCCTACGCCCCCCCCCCAGAGGGGGACAAACTTCATTTTTCTGCGCTGCGCTTGAAAAATGAAGTGCAAAAAGCATCTTCCGAACAGGTGTGACGCAATCTTTGGGTGGGGACTTTCTTCGTTTTTCTGCACTTCGCTTGAAAAGCGAAGAACAAGGAAAATAGCTTCAGCAAGGTTATGCCGTCTACGTACTTAACAAATACCGGGATGCCAGGGAAAAATACACTGTAGCAGGTTTATTTTCGATACCTTTCCAGGTAGTTACCGGCGGCTCATTATTACCAGTTAAAAGTAATATCCTGCTTTATATCGGGATGAAGCGAGTGGGCTACGGGGCAGGTTCGGGCGCTATTTTCCAGGATGATTTTGTCTTTTTCGGAAAAGGTATTTGGAGGGAACTTAATGGTTACATGCACTTCGGAAATACGGCGCGGGTTGCTGGCCATTACTTTGGTAACTTCCAATACGGTGCCGGTTAGTTCCAATTTCATATCGCGGGCTTTGATGCCCATGATGGTCATCATGCAGCTGCCCAGGGCTGTGGCTACCAAATCGGTGGGGGAGAAGGCTTGGGCAAGGCCCTGGTTATCAAGCGGGGCATCGGTAATTACTTGGTTGCCGGAGTGAAGGTGGGTCATCCGGGTGCGGAGATTGCCTTGGTAAATAATGTTGGAGGTCATAAAAGGTAATTTTAACGGGTTTTTCTATAGTGGGGTTTGTGAAATTGTTCAAGCGGCCAGCCTCATCCCTCTGCCTGCCGGCATCTCCCTTCTCCATCAGGAAACAAAGCTACGCATTGTAACCTGATGGAGAAGGGAGAACCATCCGGTATATTTTGGTTGACGGAAATCTATTCTCTGGCTGAGGTTAATTTTAACATTACAAACTTAAAAGAAAACAATTTCGTTTAAGTTTGTACTATTAGCGTTGTTTGGATAATACCTAAATACACTTATTGTACGGAGAGGAATACAGAGTGAACAGCCGGGTAAGACAGAATGAAAATTGTTTTTAGGGGTTATCCAGAGAGACTTATTTAATACTATGCTTCGCAGAATTATCTTTTTAGTGGTTGTTCTTAGCTGTTCTACCGGTTTGTTTGCTCAGTTTGGCAAGAAGCCGGTGGACTTGCAGGATTATCAATATCATCATGAATCATCTGGTGGGTTGAGGGTGCAGAGCAATGGGGTTACGCTTTTTTATGAGTATGGCTGGATTAAGGACCTGCATACTACGCGGCTTTTTCAGGTAGAATATACTTATGATATTGATTACCGGATGAAAAAGGACAAATCTCCTGTGCAGGATGGTACGGATTATTTTTATGGTTTACAGAATCACTTTCATGTTATCAGGGTTACGTATGGGGTTAAACGAACCATAGCTGAAAAGGCAGACCATAACGGGGTGCGGTTAAGTTTTGTTGGTTTTGGCGGGCTTGCGCTGGGTTTATTGAAACCTTATTATCTGAATATTTTACAAAACGACAGCACCGGTAATGCAGTGCCAACGCGGTATACCTCTGCTACGGCCAGCGAGTTTTTAAATCAAAGTAATATTTTGGGAGCGGCGCCAATACGTTATGGCCTGAATCAGATTCAGCCGGTGGCGGGGCTTACTGCTAAGGTAGGTTTGGATTTTGACTGGGGGATTAAGGATGAGTTTGTAAAAGCCCTGCAGGTGGGTGCGGTACTTGATATTTATTATAAACGCCTGCCTATTTATGCCAACGATTACAACCGCTTTTATCAGTTTGGGGTTTACTTTTCGTTTCAGTTTGGGAAGAGGTGGTAAGCAGCTTCTCCTCCCTAAATCTCCCGCCGAAAGCGGCGGGACAGGCTCTCCGAAGGAGGGACTTTTAATGCACCACCACTAATTTTTCACTTTTTATCTCACTGCCGGTAGCTTTATCAATAACTCTCAAAAGATACGTGCCACTGGCGAGGCGTTCTGTATCAAAAATATCTATCTGCTTTGTTTGTTTGGTGTCAACTATCTGCCCGTTAGTATTCACTAAATCAAATTCGTAATTGCCTTGTTTGCCCATTTCAACATAGGCATATTTATCGGCTGGGTTAGGGATTACTCTTGGTTCCTCGCTCTTGGCTCCGGCCTCTGTTATTGATGTTATGGTGTCGCAGCCACTACAACTAATGGGCCTAATTTGTAGTTGATTAAATTGGGCAAATTCCAAGACGCATTTGTATATGTTGGTTGCCCTCCAAACACAAACCCCGCACTGTCTCCTTTTTCATCAGGGTAATTAACAACATGTAAGGCAGGCAACCCACCGGCCCAAGTACTTCCATATATTTTACCATTTGGTGCCAATTGCAAAATATCCATTTGAGCCCGCTGAGTACTATCCGCTAAAAACAACTGAATGGAATCCTGAATATTATCGGACCATAAATCGTATTGATTAAGCGTTACATTGTCACATACATATACAAATCTGTTATTGGGTGAAAATTCCACAGAAGTGCTGCTGGTAATTTGCTGATAGGATGGAGGCCCATCATTTACGACCGTAATGGCACTACTAAACTCGCCTGAGCATCTGTCAAAGTCCATTACCAGAATTAAACTCTGATACGCTCCCGTCACGAACTTACTCCCGTCCTGTGAAAACTTACTATAAGCGTTGTCATATGGCAAATGAAAGGATGGGCCGATGTTCTGCATAAACGGCCCCAAAATAGAATCGGGAGTAATCAGAAATTTATAAAATATGCTGGTATCAGAGGCACCAATCTCAAGCCAGTAATCGCGACCATTGGCGTGTTTACAGGCGGTCATTCCTCCCCCTCTTAGCATTACTCCTTTTAAAATTGGATTGTTCTTTGATATTACTGCACCCAATCCTCCATTTCCCAGTTTATCAATAACGGAATAATACAAGGTTCCCGGCCTTGAATCGCTGTAGGTGTCATTAGAACAATGAAAGAGATAATAATAACGAGTGCTGCCGGGTTTAGGTATAAATAATGCTGCCTGAGGTATATTCAATCCATCAAATGCATATGAATCGCTATAGGCACATGGACTTAAACCAGAACCATTTAGCAAGGTGTCCTGAGGTGTACAAATTTGCAGCCCGTTTGTATAGTAAAGCAAGTTACCTTGTTCATCAAAAAT
>CAISWS010000111.1 GCA_903889265.1 uncultured Bacteroidota bacterium | reverse complement strand
ATTTCAGGGTGCAATAATACTAATTGTTTTGATTAAAATCAGGTAATAAACCCCGGCAAACTTGGGCCAAAAGCCAGCTTTGGGGCGCCGAATTAGCGGATTCCTATTCGTAGTCGTATTTTTTAAGCGGCAACCGGGCTTTTACTTTTTGCCAAAAAGAGCGCTTGGGGAAATAGTTAGCCACTTGTTCGTGCCCCATCTTTTTTGCTACGGGTTTTGTCTTTATTGCTTTTTCTATAACTACTATACTATCGTAAAAGTGCAATCCTCCCATAGTACGGGTATAATCTGTTACATCAAACTTCCCTTTTTGATGGCTGTACCAGCCATGCAGGTCGTCAATAAAGTTTTTGGTGTATTCAATAAACGTGCCCCTCTTTTTGTATCCCCCACCGTGATTATCCCAATAGGAAGTATGGGTGTCTTCAATCATGTAGGTGCCATCTTCCTTTACATGGTTGTACAATTCCTCAAAGCTTACAATCTGCTGCCGCATGGTATGGCCACCATCATCCAGAATTAAGTCAAGCTTTGGGATTTTGCTTTTAACATCCCGTAAAAAATTTCTGTCTTCCTGCGAACCTATAAAGATCTCAATATTCGGCCCTTCTAACTGCTTACATGCCGGATTTATATCAATGCCATAAATTTTGGCCTTAGGGCCAAAATAATCTCTCCACATTTCCAGCGAGCCACCCTGAAAAACACCGATTTCAAGCATGGTAATTTCCTTGCCCCTGTATTTAGAAAAATGGCGGTCATATATATCGAAATAATGAAGCCATTTATTCACCATTTTCCCGTCGGTATTATTATTGAAAAACTTCTCTAAATCATTCATAGTTCTTTCATTTAACACCTTGGGAAACCTGGTTTTCAATTACTGTGAATTCGGGAATAGGGATAATGTATTTTCCTTTATATATCTTATTCAGCTTTTCAATGATTTCATCCTTAAAGTTCCATGATAGAATGACAAGATAATCAGGGGTGTCTTTAACCAGTTGTTGCTTGTTAACAATAGGGATACCTGTTCCCGGTGAATACTTTCCAATCTTTTCTGGCGTTTCATCGGCTATGTAACTAATAATATCCGTATTCATAGAAGCGCTGTTAAGCAGAGTATTGCCCTTGGCACTTGCAGCAAAAGCGGCTACTTTAAATCCCTTCTTCTTTAGTTCCAATACCTTTAAAGAAAAATCATTAATAACTGATTTTACCGATTTGGCCCAGGCAGCGTATTTCTCAATCTTACCGTAACCTAATTGCAGTTCATGGCTAACAAACTCCTCAACGCTTTTTTCAACTTCGACTCCTGAATCTTTATGTGCTATGCTTACTCTTACTGTTCCTCCGTGTATGTTTTGCTTTTCTACGCTAACTATTTTCATACCGGTTATTTCGCACAGCTTTTGCAGCGGACGAACACTGAAATACGATAAGTGCTCAAAGTAAACAGTGTCAAATTCAAAGTTTTCAATAAAGTCAACCAGGTATGGAAACTCCAATGCCAGAACCCCTTTTTCTTTTAATAATACTTTGGCAGATAGGATAAAATCCTTCACGTTATCTACGTGCGCAAAAACGTTGGTTGCCGTAATTAAATCCGCTTTGCCATGGCTCTTTAAAATCCCTTGGGCTAAATCTGTACCCCAGAAATCGGCAACAGATTCGATGCCGAACGATTCTGCAATAGCAACCAGGTTAGTAGCTGGGTCAACATTCAATACTTTCAGGCCAATGGTATCTTTAAACTGCCTCAGCAAGGCACCGTCGTTACCGGCAACGTCAATCATAAACGAATCAGCATTAAGTTTCAGCTTGTCTTTTAACTGATTCGCCATTTCCTTACAATGCTTTACATACCCACCGTTTACCGATGACCGGTAGGTGTAATAAGAAAACATTTTTTCGGGATCAATAACTACTGATAACTGCGACAATGCACAATCTTCGCAAAACATTACCTGTAATGGAAATCGTTCTTTTTCCTTAGCACGGGTAGCCGTAAATTCCAGGTTATTAGCCAACGGCATCAGTCCCAAATCCAGGTATTTAGTCAACTTCTTACTACCACAAACCCGGCATTCTTCATGCGGCTTGGCGATTGACTTGTTTGATTTGTAATTAATCCAGCGCTGTAAATTAAGCGAGGTATCGTATGGGGTAGCATAGTTGGTATCTTCAATCTTTACACCTACCACTGAATCCTTTCTCTCCTTAGCGTGCTGATATAGTGTTTTCCGTTCAGTTCCCAGATTCAATACGCCCGTGACAGGGCTAATAGCTGCTTCATAAATTAGCGGGGCAATTCTGTCAACATAGTCTTTCGAGGTCCACTTGTCTATAAAAGCCTCTTTATAGTCAAATTCATTTTTACCGAAACTGGTACGGATAATCAAGTGATTTTTTACCGAAACTGTTGAACACTCGCCGCCCAATTTGGTCCATGAGTAAAGGTTAAAAGGCAGGATTTCATCTGTTTCCTTGTAATTCCCTTTATCGCCCTTATAAATGTAGTCGGTTGAAATATAAACCAGCCTGATGCCGTATTCATTGCAAACCAGGGCAACGTTGGCGGCACCAATTATATTTGTTTTAATGGCGCTTTCCGGCAGCTTTTCTACCTGCCTGTTATCTGTTTCAGCGGCGGCATTAATAATAATGTCAGGTTTATGCGCTTCAACATAGCTTTTCAGTTTGTTGTAATCCGTAATGTCCAGTTCAACCCGTTTTGGGCTAAGAAACGAAGGATTGAGCTTTTTCAATTCATTGCCTAAAATCCCATTACCACCTAATAATAAAATCTGCATAGTTCTTATTTGTATTGTTTCGGCCGCATACGCCTTCGTACTTTATTATAGAGTGCGTTGGCAGTTATTTGGGCGGCCAAAGTAGAGAATTTTTAAATAAAACGGCCCCAAAAAAGCTAAAATCAGGAAAGGCGAAGTATTTAGGGGGATTTGGCATTCTCATCACAGGAAAGACTGATATTGATTTGAAACCGATCTGGTTTGGTAAAAAGGCGTTAAAAATCCATATTCACGTTCCAAAATGAAAAAAAAGAAAGTTTTATTACTCACTTACGGCAGCCGCGATCATGGTAGTTCAAGGGTAAGTGGCATTAACCATTTTGTAAGGTTCAAGGACGTTTTTGACGTTACCTGGATACCCAGAACCGGGGTTCATAACCGTGCTGGTTTAAAGGATAAAATTGTTTTTGCTTTCCAAAAGCAGTATTACTCCCTGCTTCAGATTCTGACTATTATTTTCAGAAGGTTCGATATTGCATATGTGCAGGTTATGTTTCTGCCTGAATTTTGTCTTAAAATATTGAAATGGAAGGGCACAGTGTTATGTTACAATGTGGATGACGCCATCTATCTGTACGACACTAAGAAATTTGATGCCATGATGCATTATTCGAGTAAAATTACGGTATCCACGCCGGTAATGAAAGAGCACCTGGCCAGGTATAACAAACCTACTGAGTTTATCTATTCTCCGGTTGATACAGATTTGATTACCCCTGCCTCAACACCTCATGATGTTTTTACCATTGGGTGGATTGGGTCGCCCTGGACCGGGCCATATTTGGAAAACCTGGAGAAGGTTTTCCAGGAACTATCCGGGCAGATCACCTTTAAGCTTTTGGTAGTTGGTGCAAATGTTAAGATGACAGGGTTTCCTTTGGAGTGCGTTGCCTGGAGTGAAGCGAACGAACTTGAAGTATTGAAAAGAATTGACGTAGGTATAATGCCTTTACCGGATCAGGAAGAAGCGAAAATGAAAGGTGGATATAAGTTATTTTTATATATGGCTGCAGGTTTGCCAATCGTTGCCTCGCCTTATGGAATCAACGCTTCGCTTGTAAAAGAAGGCGTAAACGGATATCTGGCTGTTTCAGATGAAGATTGGGTTAAAGCCTTTTTAAAACTGGAGAGCGACAGTTATTTGCGCAAGCAGTTAGGTCAATATGGGCGGAAGGATGTTGAAAATAATTACAGTTATAATGTGTGCTCCAAGAAATTGCTTAACTTTTTACTGCAATAGGTCAGGCACGGTATAAAAAAGAAAGGCCGCTAACGTTTTGCAACATTAGCGGCCTTTGTCATTAATTTAAAGCACTATTGCGCGGCTAATTTGCCAATAGCTACCTGCTTGTTATTTACCGAAATTCTGTAAAGATAAACTCCGGAAGAAAGATCATCGCGATTTACCTGGAACTGCTTGTTCTGAATAGCGGGGATAGTTTTAACTAGTCTTCCTGTAACATCGTAAAGCTCAAAGTCAAACTTTTCATTTAAGCCGTTAACAACAATGTTTGTTGCATCTGTAAAAGGATTTGGAAAAGCACGAACTGAAACATTGCTGGACTCAGCTAATTTAATAGCCGTTGTTGGATTAACAACCACTGTATCGGTAATAGTATTTGTAACCACGCCGCTATTGTAATCAAAATATATGGTGGCGGTATTTGAAATACTTGTGCCTACAGGGACATTTGCTTTTTTCTTTACCTGGAAGGTTACAAAGCCTTTGCTTCCTGATGGATTGCGAAGACTGTCAACAAGGCGCAATGGGTTAAATTCCCAGGTTAATATACCAGGGCCGGTAACACTAAATTTAGAATAAGGGCTGCTTGAAGCTACATTCCTGACGCTTGTTGGGTCTAAAGACTTAGAAAGCGTGTCAACCACTACTATGAAGTGCGTTGAATCGGTTCCTGTATTCTGGAAATGTATGGTATATGTCAGGATAGAATCACCTTCAGGAATAGTGCCGGCAGGTTCCACCGTTTTTTCATTGGGGTCATGCGATCCAATAACCGTTTCAGAAAAATGCAGGTGATTATTCGAACTATCACAGTCACCCGTGGTAGGGGTAATCCAAAAATCACTTTGAAGAAGATAGCCCAAAGGCAAAGTGGCAGGTACCACAAAGAAATTTTCAAATCTGTAATTGTACCAATCCCATCCGCCTTCAGGCAGATTGGAGCAAAACCATGTTAATGTATGGGCAATAGAGTCCCAGGTTGGTAATTGTAATGGAGTTGGCACATAACTATATTGATAAATAAGGTTCGAGTCATACGTGAAAACTACAGTTGCCTGTCCTGCAAATGGTGTGAGTGCCTGGTTGTAAGGCATTACCCAATATTCTTTTTGAAATCCCGGATCAGCTGATGTCCATCCCGGATGAATAGTTAAGTCGAAACCTGAATTAGAAGTAGTGGCAAAATTATTATTGACGGATGAATCACCTAAATGAACAATGGTGATATTTTGGCTTGGATTACCACACAAACTGAAGCTGGTGCAGGATTCACCGTAAGTTGAAATCTGCAGGTTATAAGTACCTGTATCCGGAACAGTGATGACATATTGACCGGTCCAATCAGTACAGCCATAATATGTAATGCCCGTGGTATTTTCAGTTGCGGTTACATAATCATAACTAATCACATATTCATTAGAGTCAAGGATGCAATTCTGGTTGGAATCAATAAACACATAGCCGCTTATATTACTTGCGCAATTAAATACAAGACCAGCTATTGCGGTGCGAGGGCAACCTGACGAATCAGTAACAACAACGCTATAGTTTCCGGCGGCCAAACCCTGAATGTTTTGAGTTGAATCTCCGTTATTCCAAACATAACTGAAAGGTTGTGTGCCTCCGTAAGGAGTTACAGACAGGCTTCCATTATTTGAACAATTTGGATTTGTTCCACTCAGATAGACATAATAGTCCCAAACATCGTTTGCCGGATTCAATTCGTAAAAGAACTGGGTCGAGCAACCAGTGGCATCGGTTACTGTAACCGCATAATCACCGGCAGGAAGATGTGTAGTAGAATCTGTTGTTGAACCTGTTGACCATAAATATGTATAAGGTGCCGTTCCGCCGGTTACATTTACAAATATCTTTCCCGAACTATCATATAAACAAATAGGAGATACTGTATTCCTTAAAGTAATAGCAACTGAGGTGTTAAGTATCGTATCTAAAACTGAGCTTAAACATCCTGCGGAGTCTATTACTGTAAATATATACACGCCCGCCTGACCATAAGTGTGTAAGCCTGGCGAAACTCCGGTTCCGGTAGTCCCGTCACCCCACTGAAATGTGAGGGGTGTGATTCCATTGGTAACTAACGCAGTAGTTGTATCAGTTGGGTCAAGGCAGGAGATATTAGTATTTGTCAGGCTGGCCTGAATTGTGCTGCCGGTGGATGAAACTGTATAAGTCACCGTGTCGTATGCCACGGTATTATTAGCATCCGTAACCGCAAGAAAGAAAGTAGAATTTTGTGTAAGGGTTACTGAAGGATTAGCGCAATTATTACAACTCAAAGTATTGCCGGTTGACGTCCATGAATAGGTAACAGGTGCTATTGCGCCAGAAACTGTAGGATTAAGTATCAGGTTACTGCCGCTGCAAACGGTTTGACCAGCAGGCAAACTAACGCCAACATGGTAAATATATCTCCACCAGTCCGTTTGAAAACCTGCGGCATTTGAGCCTAAGCCGACATAAATAATATTGCCAACGTTCTGTCCGGTTGCGGTACTGGTTCCCGGGCCAGGAAAATTACCTGCCTGTAACCAACTGTTAGCTGCGGGGTTGTACTGGTAAATATCGCTCATAAATACATTAGCGCCCAGTGAATCATAGGCGCCTAAACCCAAATATCCAAAATTGCCTATGGTAAAACATATTTGACCAGAACGCAAATGCCCCGGAAATTGTGCAATGGTTGTCCAGCTATTTGTTGCGGCATGATAAGCCCCCATGTCAGAAGCGTAATTGGCCGAACTATTGTATTCACCCAAACCGGTATAGGCTATGTTGTTTATAACAAATCCGGAAATAGTGCTTCTAACTGAAGATGGCATCGAAGCTTTTTGTGTCCAGGTATTATTTGTGGTATTGTATGCCCAAAGGTCATTCAATTCAGAACCGCCATAACCGGCAAAAACATATCCTGAATCACCTATAGCAAAACCCCATGAATTTTCACGCGCTGTACCCGGGAAACTGGCTATTGCGCTCCATTGGTCAAGATTTGGGTCGTATTTGTAAGCATTGCTTACTACGTTTCCAGCACCTGAGGCCCCACTTACCAGGTATCCTTTACCGTTAACAGTGAAGCATGCGCTTCCGCCCAGGCTGATAGGTAAATTTGCTTTTTGGGTCCAGGTATTTGTTCCAGGGTCAAACATGAAAAAGTCGCTGCGCAAGCTGCTGGTGGAGTCTAACCCGCCTCCAACATATACTTCCCCATTAATGGTTAGCGAAACTGCCCCGCGCCTGCCGGGAGCAGGTAGATTGGCGCTTTGAGTCCAGGATTGTGCATCAGACTGTAAAGTGCACCATAAGGCAAGAAGAGTAAAGATTATATTTTTCATTCAGATAGATTTTATGTAAAAGTATAAGAACTTATAACATTATAAGCAACTTTTGAGCAAACGGGTCTAAAATTGGTGTAATCACTACGTTTGGCGGGGTAAGTGTAACAATCATGCCTCTCAATAAACAGAGCGAATAACGATATTATTCCGCCTGAACCTGTTGGTAATCGTTTTCTCTCTATTCTATCAAATTCGGTTTCGCGCACATTGGCACACTTTTAATTTTATGTCTACTTCCATTTTGCATACCATAATTGGAACATAAACAAATAATGAAGCCGCTGGAAATCCATCGGCTTGTTCATTAAAAATTTATCGCGAATATGTAGTGCGGCGCCTGCATTAAATATATTTTGTTGTTTAAGTTTTTCTGCATTGATATTATCCATTAACATCTCCTTCAGCTCTGCCCTCAACCAATTTTCCAGGGGCACCCCAAATCCCATTTTCGGCCTTTCCATCAACTGTTTCGGCACATATTTATGTACTATATCCTTTAAGATGAATTTACCCTGTCCGTTGCGGTATTTGAAGTCAGATGGCAGTCGTGATACAAATTCTATTATCCGCTGGTCTAAAAAAGGTTCCCGGCCTTCAAGGCTGGTGCTCATAGTGGCGCGGTCAACTTTTTGCAAAATATCGTCCACCATGTACGTTTTGTACTCTGTGGCCTGAAATTTTGAAAGTAAATCATTGGTGCTGTTCAATAAAGCCCCTTCGTCAAATGGGGTAGGCAAATACTGAATTTCTTTACTAAGCAATTTCTGCGTTTCATGAAAGGTCATTGCCTGTGATACAATGTCGAATCTTTTAACAGTATCCCTGGTGCCAAAATAGTCTTTTAGCTTACTTCTTTTATCCTGAACTGAGATATCTGCATTGGCGGAATTCGGTATTAAATCACCAAACACACGCTGCAAAAAAACCGGGGTTTTATCCAGTTGCCCTAACCTTTTTACCGCGTTGAAATACTTTTGGTAGCCTGCAAAAATTTCATCCCCCCCATCTGCCGATAATGCCACGGTTACCTGCTCTCTGGCGATGCGGCTAACCAGTGTGGTGGGTATTCCCGAAATGTCGCCAAAAGGCTCATCATAAATATCCGCCCACTGGGGTATTATATCCAGGGCATCTTTGTAAGTGCAGGTATGTTCATAATGCTCGGTGCCCAGGTGGCGGGCAACTTCCCGGGCATGTGGTGCCTCATTAAAATCCGGATCCTCAAAACCAATAGTAAACGTTTTTATCTTTTGGCTGGTATTTGCCTGCAACAGTGCAGTTACAGCGGTTGAATCGTATCCGCCGCTTAAAAACACTCCCACGGGTACATCAGCAATCATCCGGTATTGAAATGCCGAAACCATCAGCCGCTCAATTTCTGTTTTAGCCTCCTCGTAGCTGATGTTTAATTTAGGTTGATTATAGCAATCTGTTACATCCCAATATTTAGTTTCTGTTACAGCCCGGGTTTGGAGATTAATGATTAAAAAGTGCCCTGGCAAAAGCTTTCGGGTATTTTCGAAAATGGTATAAGGCGCAGAAATATACCCACGCTGAAAGTAATGGGATAGTGCACTAAAATTGATGTTTTTCTGAAACCCCGGGTGCTGGTGAAACGACTTTAACTCTGACCCAAATAATAACAACCCATCTTTAAAATACCAGAACAGGGGCTTAACCCCTGCCCGATCCCTGAATAATACCAACTGATCATTTTTCTCATCATAAATAGCAATAGCAAACATGCCAATAAACCTGTCAACGCAGCCTGTTCCCCAGCGGGCATAACTTTTAAGTATTACTTCAGTATCAGAACCCGATTTAAAAGTATAGCCCAGGGTTTCAAGTTCCTTCCGCAAAGGGGCAAAGTTATATACCTCTCCGTTAAATATGATGGTTAGCCCTGCCTCGGAAAAGTGCATGGGCTGGTGCCCCAGGGGCGAAAGGTCAATAATTGAAAGCCTTCTGAAGCCAAATCCTATGTTAGCATTCCTGTTATCAAATAGTTCATAGCCGCTATCATCGGGGCCCCGATGTATTACCGCGTCAGTCATTTTTTTAAGTTGCTCAATTCCCGAGCGCTTATCAAAATCAATAAAACCTGCAATACCACACATAGCGCTAAAGTAGCTAATTAGTTGATTTTGGGGAGGAAGAGTCAACTTGTGTTGCCAAGGCTTAACACATCTTAAAGAAAGACTTGATTTTTTGGGTTTTTCTCGGCTTGTTGACTCCCTAAAAAACATGATGCACACCAGTGAGACTGTATGTGCATCCATGCTAAATGTCAGCAAAACATTTTAAAGCTAATCAGGGGTGTATCTCGTTAAACCACAACACCTTTATAACTCTAAGGTGAATATCGGAATTAGCCCCCTAATCTTTGCCCGGATTTCGTAAACGTACCTCCAAATGGCGTAAACGTGGCATTTAAAGGGGTAAGTGTGTTTTTTGATAATCGCTTTAGCCTTTAATTCCTAAAGCCAGCGAGCCAAATGCCGGGCTTTTTTAAATGATATTTTTCAGAATAGCCGCCAACGCGTCTTTTCTTCTTGCAGAAACAGGCACATGACTATCATCCATCATAACCAATTCGCCGCCTTTTCCTTTAATGTAAGCGGCGATATGGGTAACATTAATAATGTGGCTATCGTGCGTACGCAGAAACCCCCTGTTTTCAAGCACTTCCTCAAAACGGGCCAGGGGCTTGGCTACAATATGTTGTTTCCTATCGGTAGTAAATACCACCGAATATTTGTTTGACGATTGTATCCTGACGATAGCGTTGATGTCAATAAAAGAATTGCCGTTTTGCGTTGGCAATACCAACTTGTTTTTGCCAAATTCAGCAATGGAGTTTTGCGTTTCGCTTTTGCCGTCTTTGTTTACTTCATTAAAGGCAACTTCCAGGTAACGGTTTATTGCCTTGGCAAGTTCATCAGGGTTAATGGGTTTCATTAAATAATGAAGCGCAGGATAGTTAAAGGCTTTGGCGCCAAACTCTTCGTAAGCGGTGGTAAAAACAATGTATTTGCCCTTTTCCAGATCTGTTTCCTGCAAAACTTCAAAAATGTTTCCATCTAATAATTCAATATCTGCGAAGTAAAGTGCGATACTTTTATCTGACAGTATTTTCCGGGTTTCGTCAAGTGTTTTTGCAAAACCCCGAACAACAAATTCGGGATGGTTGTTTTTTAATAAAGACTCAAGGCTTTTGGCGCCCAGTGGTTCATCCTCAATAATGGCACAGTTAAGGTTTCTCATGTTTTCTCTTTTAATGCAGGAAATACGATTGTAACTATAGTACCTGTTAAGCCAGGTTTGGTTACTGATTTATCTTCGGTTTTTATGGCCCAGGTACTATCATTTAACTCACTGATTATTTTTAACCGTTCGCTAACATTTTTCATGGCCAGCGAAAGATTATTCTGGCTTTTTTCTTTATTTACTGCCATATTAATTCCAATGCCGTTGTCTTCCACTTTACAAATAACCGCACCCTTTTCTTTCCTGAAATCAATAGTTATTACACCCGGTTTTGAAGAGGGGACAATACCATGCCATATACTATTTTCAACCAGAGGCT
>CAISWS010000110.1 GCA_903889265.1 uncultured Bacteroidota bacterium | reverse complement strand
TTCCGCGGTAACCTCAATATTTTTAAGACGCGGCTCATGCAAGGCAATAATATCGGTTAACGATTTCGAAACCCTGCTACTCCAGTCTTCATTGGCAAAAATATTTTCAAAATCACTATCCCATATGTTACTGCCAAAAGTGGAGTCAAACCTGTATTCCCCAAACTTCGATGTTATCATCAGGTTTATATTCTGCGAAATAGATTCACCAATATCCCTGCACTTGGGCAACTCCTTCTTTTTCATGATGTCGCCGAATTTTAATGGCAGTTTGTAATATTCCATAGCACCAGTTTTAATTAATCATAACCATAGACCCCTTGATAGTTGTAATACCAGTGGATTCGACAGTCATTTGCGCATTTGCTTTTAAATCGGCACTTGTAGTTGCCGAAACCGCCAATTGCGCCCCCGATTTAATAGTCAGATCCATCTGCGACTCTAAACTTACCTTGCCGCCTGTATAAACAGCATTATTACCTTCTAACTTCATACCGGCATCGCCGCAAGCATAAAATTTATTTTGTGCTTCCATCTTAATGTCACCTACAGAACCTACAGATGCATGGACCAAAGGTTTTCCGCTCCACTCTTTAGTACCTGTCATTTTTATATCGCCGCCACTAATGTTTATCGATCCTCCATTCAATTCAATAGCCGGTGCTACTAAAGAAATTTTATGCGGAGAGGTCAGGGTCAGGGTTCCATCATTTTTCATGTCGAAAGCAATTTGATTTCCGTTTGTTGTATTGGTTATCGTAATCGTTTCTTCGCCTTTTTTATCAGTAAACCTTATTTCGTTGCCGCCTTTGGTTTTTATGTTTTTAATATAGTTATCGGCATCGTAGCAATCTGCCTGTTTGCCTTGTCCCGTATAGATAGCGCCTATAACTATGGGGGTATCATGGTTATTATTCAAAAAACCAACCAACACAGTATCGCCCACCTCGGGCAAAAAGTATACCCCATAGGCATTGCCCGCCATTGGCTGCGCTACGCTTGCCCATGCACTTTGTACACTATTCTCATCCCAAGGAAAATTGACTTTAACCCTGCCCATCTGGTTGGGGTCTTTGTTATCGACTACTGTAGCGCTTTGTACACCCAGAGGAGAAGAAAAAATAGACATATTAATATATTTAAATTACACAATTATTTACAAATCAATCCAGGCTGAAACCATCTGTAACAGCAGCATTAAGCGGCATATAAGCCTCCTCACCACTAGCGGGTGGCACATCAATAGCCGAAGGCACAGCTTCGAAACTGTTGCGGTAATCGCCCCTGCCATCAAGGGTATGCTTAATAGCAATTACTGTAAAGGTGCCATAATCTGTATTGCTTCCACTTGGGCTATCGGCGCTGATTGAAATGTTACAACCAATTTTTAATTTGCCGTTAGTGCTGGCACCTAAAAATTTTACAAGCTCGGCTGCAATAGCGGCCCTTCTGTTTTTGCCAATATCCTGAACATCGTTTGCTGTGGTTACGCTCTGTTCGGTATTAAAAGTTTGCTCCTCAAAAAAATATTTATTCGATTGGTCAAAAGCAAATGAGCCCAATTGGTCAAGGTGCTCTACCGGTAAAGAAGGTGCCTGCATTGATTTCCCTCCCCCATCAACCGCCATTGTTTTAAACTTTGTTGGGGCCAGCGAAACGCCCAATTCAAACGCGGTAAGGTCTGAGCCGAATTTCATAGCCACTGTTTCACCACCCGATAATTTTCCAAAAACGCAATCTTTGCCATCGTATAAAAACCACTGTCCGTACCTGTTTGCCAGGCGGCGTAAAAAATTATAGGTAGATTCCTGATGCTGATGTACAAAAGCTAGTTGCGGATTTGGCCGTGGATTTACTTTAAAACGCAT
This sequence comes from uncultured Bacteroidota bacterium, assembly GCA_903889265.1. Lineage (GTDB taxonomy): Bacteria > Bacteroidota > Bacteroidia > Chitinophagales > LD1 > Bog-950. The sequence continues at coordinate 9,047 of CAISWS010000110.1, read as the reverse complement.
TCCGTTTGAGGGATACTTACCTGTAATAGTTGATACGAGGCCTGATAAGGTAGTTTGCGCAAAAACCTTGGTGTTAAGTCCATGATCTAATATAATTGTCGGACTGAAACCTCTAACCAGCAAATCGCCGGCAATACCTCCTTGCCGGGCTATAGCAATAGAAGTTACAACCCCGTTAAATTCACTTTGAACGGCACCCTGGTTATTATCACCGGTAACCCCGCTTATTTTAAATTTTATGCTTTCGCCTATAAAACTTTTACTTTTATTCATGGCCTGGTTGCCATCGCTTTCTACACTTTCCAAAGGAACACGCAACTCAAAACTATGATGAGTATCGTACCTCTGCACCAGTGTAAACCCTGATATGGTGGAAAATGGTTCTTCGCCATTCAACTCCACTTTCAAATTAAAATATGTTACCACAACTTAATGTTTAGATTTAAAAGCAATAACAGAGTGAAAAAAAGCACAGTCGCCTAAAAAATTTAAGAAACTGTGCTTTAAAATTAGTGGCTTTTGCACAAAAAATGCAACAAGCTCGTTGTTATTTAGCTCCGCCGCCTTTAGGCCATGGATTTTTGTGTGCTTTTCCGCCGTAGTGTAATTCTTCAGCCGAAATTGTAAAGTTGATAATCATAGCGCTTCCTTCGCCGTAGCTTACAGAATAAGAAACGATGTAGCCGTTTTTCCACTCCAGCTCAACCATTTTCGATTCTTCCTCAATTTTTTGGAAAGCTATCTTTCCGTCTTTGTGGTCAGCAGGTGTAATAACCCATTCCATCAAAGAAACTTAGTCTGTAGCTTCAACTGACATGTTGATTGAGCCGCCGTTCCACAATGATACTGGACGTCCGATATTATCGGTTGATCTGCTGAGTGCAAAGTCACAAGACAATAGTCTGTGCTTTTTTGATCCGATTTCTAATACTGCGTTAAATGACATAGTGATTGTTTTTTATGGTTAAAAAAAAGATGAAAATTATTGTTGCGCAATATCCCCTTTCCATGATGCTCCATCATCGCCCTTCTGTCCGTCAAGCGATACAACATAACTCTTGGCCGGGAAATAAGGGGTCATGAAAATATCAAGATAAATCCTGTCCTTCTGATCAGGGTCTTGTTCAAATTTCAATATCTTAAATTTCTCAATCAACTTACCCGGGCCTGTTATTTTATCCAAATACTTCACAATCTGCTGACGCAATTCTATTTCAGTATTTGAGTCAAAATTTTCAAACGCACGACGGTTCAAAAAGTCCATCAGCGTTTTCATAACGTGATCAAATACACGCACCACCGAGTACGTTTGCAAACCAAGGTTATCGCCGTTGAATAAAGTCTTAGCCGACATAGCCATTACCTTACCATATTCGTTAACCATAGGTATCATACCCATTTTCTCCAGGTTATTGATTTCGCTTTTCTTTAAAGAGAAACGGGTACCGCTAACTTCATTTAAACCACCGAATTTTTTACCGGCAGCAACCTGCGACATCAATGTTCTGTAAATATTACCAGCCAAGGCTGAAGATGGGGCAACGTAAACGTCTTCTTCCTCACCAATCTCTGCATCTTTTCCTCTTCCTACCAGCCAGTTAGCAGCAAGCATAACATTTGATTTATGAGCATCGCCTCCTGTAAGGTGGGCTGCCTCAAAAAACTCAGCTACCGAATCGGGTGTTTCAAGATTTTCAAAATCTGAAACCAGCATTATCTTACTCTCGTGAGCTAATTTCGCCCATTTGTCAACTACCTGGCTGCTTCCCAGATATCCCGGAATATTCAGAATTGAATAGTTATTTTTCAAATCCAAACGGTCATAGTTCTGCTTAATTTCTTCAGCAATAGCATCAAAAAATAAAGGGTTATCCAAATCTTTCAATTGCTCCAATTCTGCATTGAAAATGGTAACGTTTTTAAGGTTATCGCTTTCGCAGTTCTTGTAGAACAAATTCAACGACCGGTAGGAGCCTTCCAATTCTCTACTGGCTTCAACGGCCTTTTTCAAGTTCGCTTTTACAGTTGCCGATGCAGATTCTGCCTTAGCCTGTGCTTTTTCTACAGCTTCTGCGGCAGTTTCCGAACCTCCTAACAGTTCCAACCATAAATCAAGGGTCTTTTTCAGGGCTTCTCTTTCAGCTTTCTTGCTGCTATCTGTCAAAAATATTTTCTTACGGGCCTTTAATTCAGGGTTTAAGTTATCAGTACCTTTAATGCTGTTACCGAACACTTTAAAGCCACCAAACTTAACAAGTTTTGCAACCACATCCTGTGTTGTTTCACCACCCGCCTGAACGTTTTCTTTATATTGCTTTCCCGCACCTTCTTGTGCCTGTGGATCTAGTTTTTGTTCCATTGTCTTTATATTTTGCCTTTAAATAAGAATATTAAAAAAATTAAGCACCCGCCTCTTCCAATTCCTTAATCATGGCTTGCAAACCAGCTAAAAACGCAGCTTTGTTGTCCTGATTTTGAAGAATGGTTTGAAGGGCCTTATTTGATTTAAGTTCCTTTACAATTTTAAGCGATTGCTCTTTCATTTCGTTGGTTTCCTGCAGGTACTTACTCTTTTTAAGAATACCCTTCGAACCAAAGTCGCCAAGGTTATTAAACTGAAGATTCTCAGTAAATGACGAGCCATCTTCAGCCTGCATCTCAACCTCTACGGCCGGTTGAAAGTGTGCAAACACTTCATCAACAGTTTTAAGATCATACACTGCCTGTGGGGCGTATGGTGCTTCACCTGTCAGTTTCTGAACAAAAATTGTTCTGTTCATTTGAATGTCAGCAAATGCCTCGTTGGCATTGTTGAGCTTTCTTTCGCTGCCGCCTATTCCGTATTCAAACATAATTATTGGTTTAAGTTAAAGTAAGTTAGTCTACAAATGTAAAACGTTTCTTTCAAAAAACGGTTATCTTTTTTGGCATTTATGCCAGCATGGTTTCAGCTATTAAATTCAAGAAATCCACACCTTTTGTGATAAACTTCCTGATACAATTTTACCTCTTATCAAGCTAAGTATAAAACCATTCTTAATCCCACTTTAGGAAGTCTGAGGCGGTAAATACCCGCCTATGGCAACAGTTCACCTCTATTTTGCCGCATGAGTGGTTTTCCATACTACTTCGCCGGCTTCATTGGTAGTTATATCAACTACAGAACCCTTCGATATCTCTCCTGAAATAATCATTTTAGAAAGCGGTCTTCTTAGCTGCGTACGGATAGTGCCCGTAATAGGCCTTGCACCATACTTAGGTGTAAAACCAATTTTAGCCAGCACCTCTTTCGCTGAATCTGATATATTTAACTGAATACCCATCTTATCCAGGGTTTTCAGCAGGCCCTTCAGATGTATCTCAAATATTTTCACCACATTCTTTTCGCTGATAGGCGCAAACGGAATTATCTCTGTTAACCTGCCTAAAAACTCCGGACGGAAGAACTTCTGCATTATTTCAAGCAACTCATTACTCTTCGGTATGATGCCTTTACCAAAGCTTTCCACAATGTGGTCGCTGCCAATATTGGATGTAAAAAGTATCAGCGCGTTTGAAAAATCACCTACCTTGCCAAGCTTATCGTTCAATTTACCTTCATCCAAAATCTGCAGGAACAAGTCAAACACGGACTTATGTGCCTTTTCAATTTCGTCAAACAAAACTACCGAATAAGGTTGTTCGCGAATCTTGTTAACCAGCATTCCGCCTTCTTCGTAGCCTACGTAACCAGGCGAAGCTCCATATAATAATGCGGCACTCTGCTCCTCCTTAAACTCGCTCATATCAAACCTGATAATTGAGTTTTCATCAGCAAACAAAAAGTCGGCCAACGATTTTGCAAGCTCCGTTTTCCCGGTTCCGGTAGGCCCCAGAAAGAAGAACGAACCAACGGGTTGGCCAGCTTTATTTAAACCAGACCGCGATTCGAGTATCGCCTCTGCAACAGATTTCAGTGCATGGTCCTGTCCTATTACGCGTTTCATCAACCAGCTTTCCATGTTCAGCAAACGCTCCTTTTCAGAGGTTTGAACCTTGCCCAGAGGGATACCGGTTTTATGCGCTACTACTGATAGGATATCAATCTTTTCAACTTCGCCTTTTTTGTTGCCCGCATGCTCTTTTAACTTGCCTATCACTTCTTTAATGTAGGCAATAGATTCCGCAGCAGTGTCCATTTTATTCACATCCTTATCTTCTTCAATCAGGCTGAATAATATAGGGCTTACTTTGTCCTTTAGTTGAGAATTAAACCAACGGACTTCTTTCAGCAATTCAACCTCGTTGAATTTTGCTTCGTTTTTTTCCAATAGCTCAAGGCCAGTTAAAAAAGCATCCATTTCCTCTTTCGAAGTCTGGCTCATCATCCGCACTGCAGCCATGGTCCTGTCAATCAGGTCAATTGCCGAATCGGGCAATCTTCTGTCCTTATCGTATCTTTTTGCTAACCTCACAGCTTCCGTTATAACTCCTTCAGCAAGTTTCAGGTCGTGGTGTTTTTCGTAATATGGCACTATTGCCTGCAACATTCTTGCAGCAGTAATCTCATCGGGTTCATCAACCTTTATAATCTCAAAACGGCGGTTAAAGGCTTCATCAGGTTCAATAAACTTCCTGTATTCTTCATTAGTGGTGGCACCTATAATGGTAATTTCACCTCTGGCCAGTTCAGGTTTTAAAAGCTGGGCTGTACCTGCTGCTGCGCCATTCTTATCAAGCAGCGTATGTATTTCATCAATAAAGAGAATCGCTTTTTCAAACTGCTTTACCTCCTTTATAATGTTTTTGAGACGATCTTCAACTTCCCCTTTGTATGAGGCGCCGGCAACCAACGATCCGAAATCAAGCTCAAATAAAATTGCATTCTTCAAATTGGAAGGCACCTTCCCATTTACTATATTGGATGCAAATCCGTCTATCAGCGCTGTTTTGCCTACACCCGGCTCGCCTACAATAATAACATTGGGTTTTGAGCGGCGGCCTAACACCTCAGCAATCATTCTTGTCTCGCGGTCACGTCCAATTATGTTGTCCAACTTCCCGGTTTTTGCAATGGCCGTTTTGTCAACACAAAATTTTTGTAAAGCGTTCATTTTTATATCTCCTCCCCCACTGTTGCCATTGGCCGTGCCCGCATGTTTTGCCGCCCCTACAGCATTTTGCAGGTCCGAAGCCTCTACCAGGTCGTTCAATATCTCAGCAGTAGTAAGCGGAAAAGTTTTAAGCTGATCATAAGTAAATCCTACACCAGGGGTAGATAGTGCGGCAAGCACGCAAATGGGGTCAATACTATCTTTATTCAGTTTAAGCCTTACATTATCGGCTTCTTCCATAATCGTATAAATATGCTCATCACCTCTGGTAATTGCATCAAGTTTACCGGATTTCGGATAGCCTTCAATACGAACATCAGCCCATTCTTCCAGGTAGCCAACATCCTTCTGCTTGGCAAGCAAATAACTCATTAAGCCCACATCCTTATGCAACAGCGCTTTAAGCAAATGGCCTGATGAGAATTGATTGTTCTGATATTCCTTTGCAATAGATTGCGCTATTGAAACAGCAACCTTTAATTCGTCTGAGTAACCCAAAGTATCTGCCATATCCTGATTTGATTAGAATTCAATAATACCAATAATAACCTCTTTTAGTCGATTTTTTATAAATAAAAAAATTTGTTGGAGCTCAGCTATTTACATATAACCCTATATCAAATGAAGGTATAAAGTCCAAAATATTAAGTCTGTTTTACTTCAAAAGGATACTTCAAAAACCTGGCCTTTTTCTTTTGCAATTCCTCCAGTGTAACAAATGAATCTTTTGTCTGCTCCTCTACACCCTCAGCCCGAAAATTGAAATGCTTTTTAAGCACACCCTCATCACACTGCAAAAACAGCAAACTTCCTGATAAATCAGTCCAGGTAAAATAAACAATTCCGTGCTTAATGCCCAACAGGTTAGCTTTGCCCTTACCAGGCAATACGCCCGTTTTCCGGTTCCATTGCGTATTCAGAGGTTCAAACATAAATAATTTTTATACAAATATAATTTATAAGCACATTTGCGTTTTCCTTTTTTTATCAGCTCAAAATTATTGATAATTAATGTAGCACCCCGTTTCACTTTTCAGCATTTATCCTAATCCCAATTCGCCTCAGGGTTAATTTAAATTGCAAAAAACACAAACTACAAAACAAATTCAGCGTTATTTAATTGCTCTTGCAGCAACCAAAATTATAAAAATTACGTTTCAGGTTAGTAATGGCTGATTTTAAAAAAATTTGGTCAATTCCGATGTAAAACCTACCTTTCCAACCAGATACAAGGGTAGTTAACCTCCGAACTATTATCAGCGAAAAAAAGAGTAACAGAAATAAGCAAAAACTGACTATGAAAAAAATGTTTTATGTAATGTTGTTGGCCGGCACTCTTATTACCATTGTCAGCTCTTGTAAAAAAGATAAAAAAAACGGCCCCGTAACACCACCAGCGGGCGCAGTACAGCTTTGGAGCAACGTCCATGTTATAGATTCAACCCAATGGATTTTACACGAAACAAACGGATACCCCGATAACGGAAACTACCTGTATACCTTTACCCCAAACACACCCTATATACCTCAAATTAAAGTGGGTGACATTATCATTGGTTCAGCATGGGGTGGCTACATCCGCAAAGTTTCAGGCACAAGCTTGTTTTCGGGCTATTTTGCTATTAATACTTCCCAGGCCACTATGGCCGATGTTTTCAAAAGTGGTACGTTTACCTTTCAGGTACCAATGAATGATTCCAGCCAGCAAAGCGCAGGCGTTACACGAAATTTTTCAAACTTTGGTATTTTCACCAGTACAGATTTCAAGCTGGAGCTGCTTTCTGGTCAATTCAACATTCAGCCAAACTGCAACTTTACGTTTTCATTTGATTCAACAGGATTAACCAACTTCCAGGTATCAACCACCAATACTGCCCTTAGCGAAAATATTACCATAGGCAGTAAGGGTGCTATGCCTTATCAATGGACTCACGATTCGATACTTAGTACGTATACAGTTAACAGCATTCCTACTGTAACTGCATGGACTTCCGGAGGAAGTATTCAGGTTCCGGTGGTTGTTAAATTAGTGCTTAGTTTTTTGGTAACCGGTTATGGGGGGACTCCAAATCTGGATACTATTAATACAAATATGAGTTGGTCTTCAAGTAATATTTTTACTGCCGGGTTACAATACCAGGGTGGCGTATGGCAGGCTTTGCATAATACCACGGCTACCAATGTTTTTGCATTCGATACTTTCTCACGAGTGTATAATACTTATGAAAGCCTTTCGTTCCTGGCCCAGATAAAAACAAGCCTGTATAATGTTGCTGGGCCCGAACTATCCATGGGTCTGGCGGGTAATATGGCTCAGCTGCAAACCGGGGGAGCGGGAACGCCTTTTCTGCGCAAAACAGGGGGATGGACTACAGCAACCAATTCCCAAACAAACAACCCTATATATGGCAAAAATATAGGCGCATTTACACAAAGCTGGAACTCTGATTCGGCCTTCTACCAGGCTCCTTACCAGGCAACTAAAATTTCAGGCGATAACCAAACGGCAAACGTTGTTACTACTTTGCCACAACCCCTAATATTAAAAATTACTGACTCAAACGGCCAGCCCGTAAGCAACTTACCAGTAACATTTGCAGTAACACACGGCGGAGGCACATTATCCGCTTACAACCTTTATACTGACCAAAATGGCCTTGCACAGGTTACCTGGACTTTAGGCCCGCCCATGGGCAACCAAAACGTAACTGTAAAAGTTGTTGATGGGTACAATCACCCGCTTTTAAACTCCCCTGCCGTGTTCAATGCTACCGGGCAATAAATCCGGATTTGTAAAGAGCAATTTACTTCTTATACCACCTCGTTCTTAAACTCGTGCCAGTATTTTTTTATAGTGGTAGTATAGGATTCGGCATAGTCCACTATTTCATCCTCCTGTTTATGCAAATTCCGACCAAACTTTATCAGGTCGTCAGCTATTGCAGAGCATTGCCTGCCCCCTGCCCTCAGGTTATTCCAGGCTACTATTGCCCCCATATCAGTTAGCAACTGGCCAAATTTTTCAGTATCTTTTTGCAGCAGGTTAAAATCAACCTTGTCTTCTAATGGTTGCAACTCTCTCATAACAAACCATTTTTTACCAACTTTGATGGGATTTAAGTAGGCCGGAGATGCCGCTTGCACCCGGTCCTGCACTGCAATTAAACGTTCTGCTTCATTTTTCCACTTCGGTTGCTTAAACTTCAAAAACTCAAATGCGCTGGGCACTACTGCCTCTTTTATATCAAGCAAATAATAGCCATCAGGTTTGCCTTTGCCATTTACCAATACCAGGTGCCTTTCAATGCCAATACTTCCAGTACCGGTAGCCCTGTTGGCGATATCAATAACTTTGTAAAACCCCGGGTTATTGGCATGCTCCCTGGCCCAGGCACCCAGGGCGTGTTTAACAATATGTTTGGTTTCTTTACTGGCAGCAAACGCTTTTAACTCATCCTGCTTAATGAATAAATCTGATTTCGAAAACTTCACCCGCTGTTTTAGCATCTCAATGCGCTGCCGTTGTGTAGCGTGGTCAAGCATGTCTTTTACAAAGCCTTTGGCCGTGCGCTGCTCCATATACCTGATACGCCCGGCCTCCAGGTTCGCGGCGTATGAATGCAATAAGGATTTTACCAGTTTACGACAATCTGCTTCCTCTATTTTTACCAGGCCGGAGGCCAGAAATACGCTGGTACAAAGCCTTACCACATCCAGCAGGCAGGGGCCTAAAAACGATTCATCAAAATCGTTCATATCAAAATAAGCCAGGCGGTTATTGCCTTTAAATGTACCAAAGTTTTCCAGGTGCAAATCCCCACAAATCCAGGTTTCCGGCGACCGAAAAATAAACGACTTAGCAGGTAAATCTTCGTAAAAAAGATGACAGGTTCCCCGAAAGAAGCGAAAAGGGCTTTCTTTTAACGCCTCATACTTTAGCTTTACCATTTCAGG
>CAISWS010000109.1 GCA_903889265.1 uncultured Bacteroidota bacterium | reverse complement strand
TACACCCCATTGTAACGGGTAGGGTTGGGGTAAGGTTTTTGTATTATTTTCGCAGCCCTTATGTATTACAACCGCAAAATAGCCCTGCATACACTTGGCTGTAAGCTTAACTTCTCTGAAACCTCAGCCATCGGGCGGGTTTTGGTGGAAAACGGATTTCAGAAGGTGGAGTTTGGGGAGGTGGCAGATTATTACATTATCAATACCTGTTCGGTAACTCAAAATGCGGATAAAGAAACCAGGCAGATTGTAAGGTCGGCGTTGCGGACTAACCCGGAGGCTAAAGTGATAGTTGTGGGCTGCTATGCACAGCTAAAGCCGGAGGAAATTGCCAATATACCGGGGGTTAATATGGTACTAGGCGCCAATGAAAAATTTAAGATAAACGAATACATAGAGCAACTGGAGGAGCAGGAAAAACCGTTGGTTATTGCCGGTGATATCAATGATGTTAATTTCTATTCAGATGCTTATTCGTATGGGGAGAGGACACGGAGCTTTTTAAAAGTGCAGGATGGCTGCGATTATTTTTGTTCTTTTTGCACTATACCGCTTGCGCGGGGCAAAAGCCGCAGTGGCACTATTGAACAAACGCTGCAAACCGCCCGCAAGGTAGCACAAACCGGTGTTAAGGAAATTGTGCTAACCGGTGTTAACCTGGGCGATTTTGGAAAAACATCCGATGGCAACGGGCGAACGGATGAGAACTTCTATCAGTTGATACAACAACTTGAAAAGATTGAGGAGGTTGAAAGATGGAGGATTTCTTCTATTGAACCCAACCTGCTTACCAATGATATTATCAGCTTTGTGGCCAACAGTGATAAGTTTATGCCGCATTTTCATATCCCGCTTCAATCGGGTTCGGATAAGATACTGAAATTGATGCGCAGGAAGTATTTACGCAAGTTATACGCTGAGCGCATTCAGTTTATTAAAAAAGTAATGCCCCAAGCCTGCATAGGGGCTGATGTAATAGTTGGTTTTCCCGGCGAAACGCAGGAGCAGTTTTTAGAAACTTACGATTTTATAAACGGCCTTGATGTGTCGTACCTGCATGTATTTACTTATAGCGAGCGCGCCAACACCCGGGCGCTGAATATTAAACCCATAGTGCCTCAGCCTGACAGAAAAGAGCGGAATAAAATGCTTCGTATTTTATCAGAAAAAAAGCGGCATAAGTTTTATGCTGAGCACCTGAATACTGAGCGTAAAGCGTTGTTCGAATCGGAGAATGATTCGGGAATTATGTATGGATTTACCGATAACTATGTAAAAGTTGCCGTTCCGTATAACGAGCAATTGGTTAATACGATACAGACGGTTTCGCTGGATAAAATGTCTGATTTCGGGTATGTAAATGCGATATGCGATGTGCGACATGCGCTGTATGAGTAAAATCGCGTTATTAGCACAAATCGCAAATCGTTTCATGGCATTTCATATTTTTTTCGCTCTTTAGCCGCGGATTAAATCCAATTGATTCATGCTATTACGTTGTTTCCCCAAAATTACTGACTGGATATATTTTTTCTTTAACCAGTCGCCTGTAGCCGATTTCAGGTTTCTGCCCCTTTACAGCTATGGTTTTTTTGTTGCTGTAGGTTTTTTTGCAGCAGCAACGCTTGCAGTTAAAGAAATGAAGAGGAGGGAAGCACTTGGTTTGTTAACCGGTGTGGAGAGTGAAATTAAAATTGGTGAAGCGCCCCTGCTGGCTGAGGTGCTGTTTTATTTCCTTTTTGGGTTTATTGTGCTTTTTAAAATTACCGGCATTTTTGTTTTTCATGAAATGCTGCGCACCGGGCAGATATCGTTTTTTACCTACCTGGTATCAAACTGGAACGGATCCCTGGTGCAAAAGTTGCTTTCGTTTTTTACGTATGGCAGCTATGTTGGGGGAATTGCCGGTGGGGCAGCACTTGCTTTTTATTATTACTACAGCCGCAATAAGGAGAAGCTAAACGAGGTAATTACAAAGAAAATAATGGTTTACCCATCAGATAGTATAGGCGATTTATTGATTATTGCGCTGGTGCTGGGTGTGCTTGGTTCAAACCTTTTTAATTTTCTCGAAAACCCTGAGGACTACCAGAATTTTATGTCAGATCCAATCGGGTCTATTTTCAGTGGCTTATCCATTTATGGTGGCTTAATTTGCGCGGGTGTAGGTTTTTTTATTTACGCCCGGTGGAAGAGGTTTAACCTTACCCATTTTTTTGATTCGGTTTGTCCGGGCTTTATGTTGGCTAACGGCATTGGCCGGCTCGGTTGTCAATCTGCCGGGGATGGCGATTGGGGGGTGGCTAATATGCATCCCAAACCAGATTGGATGCCCCAGTTTTTATGGAGCAGCCATTATGAGCACAATATTATAAACTACGACCCCGGTAGCATTATACCCAATTGCAGCGAGGAACATTGTCATTATCTGGCAAATGCAGTTTATCCTACCCCGCTGTACGAGTTTTTGATGTGTACGGCCGTATTTTTTATTCTTTGGGCGTTGAGAAAGCGACTGACTGATAAACCGGGTATGTTATTTGCGGTATTTATGATATTAATAGGCATTCAGCGCTATTCAATCGAGCAATGGCGCGATTTGTCGGGCAGAGGCTTGTATCATGTTTTAGGTTTTGCTTTGCGCCAGAGTGAACTTATATCGGTGATATTATTTTT
>CAISWS010000108.1 GCA_903889265.1 uncultured Bacteroidota bacterium | reverse complement strand
TTGAAAATTTCCATATAAAAATTTGCCCCCCGAAAAATTTGTATAGTTTTACCCGGATTGATAAAATACAAACACTAAAACAATATCATCATATGGCAGATCTTTTCCGAAAGAAATCTATTACCGAGTTAATGAAAATGACCTCAGGGGAAAACGAGTTAAAACGGACCCTGGGGCCCTGGGCGCTTATTGCGTTGGGTATTGGAGCTATTATTGGTGCCGGTTTGTTTGTTCGGACCGCCGCGGCTGCAGGAGAACATGCAGGGGCAGCTGTAACTTATTCGTTTATTATTGCTGCATTGGGTTGTGCCTTTGCCGGCTTGTGTTACGCCGAATTTGCCAGTATGATACCTGTTGCCGGAAGTGCTTACACTTATGCGTATGCCACCATGGGCGAGTTGGTTGCCTGGATAATTGGCTGGGCGCTTATTTTAGAGTATGCGTTGGGCGCTGCCACCGTTTCCATTGCATGGAGCGAGTATTTAAATAACCTTTTAGGAGGCGTTATCCCCTACCAGTTATGCCATTCACCATTCGAAGTTTCGGCTTTGGGCGTACATGGCCTGGTTAATCTTCCTGCATTATTAATCCTGCTGTTGCTGACGTTGTTGTTAATCAGGGGCACTCAGGAGTCGGCCTCGGTAAACGCGGTAATTGTCTTTTTAAAGGTATCTATTGTGTTGCTGTTTATTTTTGTGGGCTGGAAGTTTATGAACCCCATCAACCACACCCCTTATCTTATACCCGACAATGCCCCACCGGTTGATTTGGGTAATGGCAAAATATACGACTATTCACCCGCTGTTAATCATGGTTGGCTGGGTGTTTTACGTGGTGCTGCAGTAGTGTTTTTCGCTTTTATTGGTTTTGATGCTGTTTCAACCGCAGCCCAAGAGGCAAAAAACCCTAAACGCGATATGCCTATTGGTATCCTGGGCTCGCTGGTAATATGTACTTTTTTATACGTTGTATTCTCGTATGTATTAACCGGAGTTGCCCCTTATACTGATTTCGTAAAGGCGGGAAAAGAAGCATCCGTAGCATACGCTATTCAACACTACATGACCGGATACCAGTGGCTATCTCCGTTAATTTCCGTAGCCATTCTCGCTGGTTTCTCTTCGGTAATCCTGGTTATGTTATTAGGCCAATCGCGCGTGTTTTATTCTATGAGCAATGATGGCTTGCTACCTGCAGTTTTTGCCGACCTTCACCCAACATTTAAAACCCCCTGGAAATCAAATCTTATCCTGTTTGTGTTTGTCGGCCTGTTCGCAGCTTTTATACCCGGTAGTGTTGCCGGGGATCTTACTTCGATAGGCACATTATTCGCATTTGTATTGGTATGTGTTGGAGTACTGATTATGCGCAGAACTGACCCGGACAGGGTTCGACCGTTTAAGGCGCCTTTTTCGCCTGTAACTCCGGTTTTAGGCATATTGGTATGCACTGCCATGATTGTAACCTTAGATAGCACCACCCTGCTTACGGCGTTTGGCTGGATGCTGGTTGGGCTTGTTATCTATTTTGTATATGGTCAAAGCAGAAGCAAACTAAGTAAATAGGCGAAATAATGCGTTCACCTGAACACTTGAACACCTGAACACGCTACATGGCTGAGCAGAAAAAATCCCTCAACTTACTGGATGCAACTTTAATAGTATCGGGGTCCATGATAGGCTCCGGTATTTTTATAGTTAGTGCTGATATGAGCCGAACGGTGGGTGGCCCCGGCTGGATGCTGTTGCTGTGGGTTATTGCAGGCTTGTTAACCATTTTTGCTGCCCTTAGTTACGGCGAGTTAGCAGGGATGTTTCCACATGCAGGCGGGCAATACGTTTACCTGCGCGAGGCGTACCATCCGGTTGTTGGTTTTTTATATGGCTGGAGTTTGTTTGCCGTGGTTCAGTCAGGTACAATTGCTGCTGTAGCTGTCGCTTTTGCCAAGTATACCGGGGTTATTTTTCCGGTGTTTAGCGAGAATAATATTTTGCTTACCCTTGGGTCGTTTAAAATTTCAGCGGCGCAGGTGCTTGGTATATTCTCTATCCTGCTACTTACATTTATTAATGCCAGGGGTATTAACTATGGTAAAATCATTGTCAGAATTTTCACTTCCACCAAGCTAATAGCCTTATTCGGGCTTATCGTATTGGGCGTTTTTGTCTGCAGTAATCACGACGTTTGGCATAACAACCTTGAGCATTTCTGGGACTTCGGCTCGTACACAGCAGACGAAACAGGCCACGTGAGCTTTCAAAAATTAACTACCCTGGGCCTGCTTGCAGCTATGGGTGCTGGTTTGGTAGGTTCGCTATTCAGCAGCGACGCATGGAATAACGTAACGTTTATTGCCGGCGAAATCGAAAACCCGAAACGCAGCATACCGCTAAGTTTGTTTTTTGGAACGGTAATAGTTATCAGCCTTTATTTACTGGTTAACATTGCCTACCTCAACCTCCTCCCCTTCTATGGCGACCCTAACGCCACTACTGCTTTGGGTAAAGGAATAATGTTTGCCGAAAAGGACAGGGTAGCAACCGCCTCGGCCATGCAAATATTTGGTGCCCCGGCAACCATTATTATGGCCCTGCTAATTATGGTTTCAACCTTTGGTTGTAACAACGGCATTATTTTAAGCAGCGTTAGGGTTTACCAGGCCATGGCAAAAGATGGTTTGTTCTTTAACCAGATGAAAGACAATAATAAGTTTGGCGTTCCGGGTTATGCCTTGTGGGTGCAATTTATCTGGGCCGGCGCCCTGTGCTTTTCAGGCAAATACGGCGACTTACTGAATTATGTAATGTTTGCGGTAATGCTGTTTTATATCATAACCATTATGGGCATTTTTGTGTTGCGCAAAAAAATGCCGGATGCTGAGCGGCCTTATAAGGCATTTGGTTACCCGGTAATTCCCATTATTTACATAGTGCTGGTGTCAGCTTTCTGCCTTAACCTGCTTATTACAAAACCTATGTATAGCTGGCCGGGACTTGGTATTGTGCTATTGGGGATACCGGTATACTACTTTTGGAAACATGAAAAAGTGAGCACCTAAAGGCGGTAATAAACTTTACAATATGGTATTACAAAACAAACTGAACGAAGTAATAAGAAACGTGCCCGATTTCCCTAAGCCGGGTATAATGTTTAAGGATATTACCCCGGTATTTTTAGATGCCAAACTGTGTGATGAGGTTACCGAATACCTGATAAATACGTTTTTGCATAATCACGGTAAAGTTGATGCTGTTTGTGCGGTTGAAAGTCGTGGCTTTTTTCTGGGTATGCTGATAGCGAATAAGTTACAGGTGCCCTTGTTTCCGGTGCGTAAACAGGGTAAGTTACCAGCTAAAACACGTTCTTATTCCTACGACCTTGAATATGGTTCAGCCACACTTGAAATACATACCGGAGTTGTAAAAAAAGGTTGGAACGTAATGATACATGATGACATTCTGGCCACTGGCGGAACCGCAGTTGCTGCAGCTGAACTTGTAATAGCAGAAGGCGGAAAAATTGCGGGGTTTTCCTTTATTGCCGCTCTTGACTTTTTAAAGGGTAAGGAAAAGATTTTGACTTACTCAAAAAATATTGTAAGCGGTATTGATTTTGAGTAATTCCGGGGTCGCTGATTTACTATGATAATTATGCTTAATACTAAACGGTAAAAAGTTTGAGAGACTGACCTGGCTTCGTGGAAGACTCTTAATTGTGCCTGCATTAATTAAAACATAGCTGTTAAATCATAATTCCCTCATAATCATCATAACCAATCAGCGTGCTACTGTATTCAGGCTGTTTTTCCTATATTCGCACGCCCTCAAACATAAAGGCCTCCAACTATGGAAACTGCTAGCGCACATGCTGCCCAAACTACCGGAATGAATTTCGATTTAAGCGAAAATCAGATTATGATAGCTCAGTCTATCAAAGACTTTGCTGACCGGGAAATACGCCCCAACCTGATGAAATGGGATGAAGAACAAATATTCCCTAAGGACCTTTTCCATAAAATGGGTGAGCTTGGCTTTATGGGCGTTTTTGTGCCTGAAAAGTATAGCGGTTCAGGGTTCAGTTATTTTGAGTATGTGACTGTAGTTTCGGAAATAGCAAAAGTTTGTGGTTCTATCGGCCTTTCAGTAGCAGCACACAACTCGCTTTGCACCGGGCATATTTACTATCATGGCACTGAAGAACAAAAGAAAAAATATCTTCCCAAACTGGCTACCGGCCAATGGATTGGCGCATGGGCTTTAACTGAACCCAATACGGGCTCAGATGCCATGCGTATGAAGTGCACCGCTAAAAAAGTTGACGGCGGATGGGTACTAAACGGCACCAAATGCTGGATAACACATGGTGCATCAAGCGATGTAATTGTAGCCATTGTTAGAACCGGTGAGCTGTTAGACAGCAAAGGCATGACTGCCTTTATTATTGAAAGAAGCGCCAAAGGCCTTAAAGCAGGTAAAAAAGAAAATAAACTGGGCATGCGCGCCTCTGAAACTGCCGAAGTAATTTTTGAAGATTGCTTTGTGCCCGATGAACAGGTAGTTGGTGGCGATGCCAAAATTGGCACGGGCTTTCAGCAAGCCATGCAGATTCTGGATGGCGGAAGAATTTCAATTGCCTCATTGGGTTTGGGTATTGCCAAAGGTGCATACGAGGCCTCTGTTAAGTATGCCAAGGAACGCGAACAGTTTGGACAGCCGATAGCTAATTTTCAGGCTATTGCATTTAAACTGGCAGATATGGCAACCAAAATTGAAGCTGGCGAGTTACTGACCATGCAGGCTGCTTATTTGAAGAATACACACCAGAAAATGACCAAGGAATCGGCTTTTGCCAAATACTATACTTCTGAGGTAGCAGTGCAGGTTTCTACCGATGCGGTTCAGATATTCGGCGGGTATGGTTATACCAAAGATTTCCCGGTTGAAAAATTCTACCGCGACTCCAAACTATGCACCATTGGCGAAGGGACCTCTGAGGTTCAGAAGCTGGTGATTTCGAGAGAGATTATGAAGGGAAATATATAGTTATACCTGTCTTAGCATTACGGAGGGGGCGCTGATAAAGCGCCCTTTTTTATTTATATTTGTTGTATGCAGCCTCATAAATATCTGCCAAATTATACTGTAGAAGATTACAATCGCTGGGAGGGCGATTGGGAATTGATTGATGGAATACCATATTCAATGAGTCCCTCACCCGTTAGAAAACATCAGCAACTAGCTATGTCGTTAACTTTGCAAATAGGTAATTCGATTAAAGGCCAAAAGGAAGAGTGCAGTGATTGCAATGTGTTTTATGAACTTGACTGGATTTTAAGTGACAATACAGTTGTGCGACCTGATATTTTAGTAACCTGTGATAAAACCGGTGATTTTATAACCAAGCCTCCTATATTGGTTGTTGAGATATTATCGCCTTCCACCGGATTAAAAGACAGGCACTTAAAATTTGAATTATATCAGGAGCAGGGGGTTAAATATTACCTGATAGCAGACCCCAATTCAAGGCTATACCAGATTTACGAACTGATAAACGGCCATTACAAGGAGAGAACAGAATTGTCATTCTTTGAAATTCACGACAAATGCGGCATTGATATAAATTTGGATGAAGCCATGGCTGAATTGGACTAACAAGGCGTAAATAGGGATAAAACTTCATTTCTGTGCATAAAAAGGCCTTTTAAACCTACCGCAGATTTGTTTTTTACGAACTAAATCCTATTTTTGCAGTCCAAAATTTAATATAGCATGCTAATTATCGATGCCAGAGAATCAGAATCAATTGACAGAGCATTAAAGAAGTACAAGAAGAAATTCGAAAAAGCGGGTATTCTTCGCCAGCTTCGCGAACGTCAGACTTTTACTAAACCAAGTGTTAGAAAAAGAACTACCGTTTTGAAGGCTGCGTACATCCAGAATATGAAAATGGAGTTAGAGGGATAATATCCTTCTGTTAAGATAACTTTCAAGCTCATTCCGGCAACGGGATGGGCTTTTGTTTTTATTAATACCCAAAGCGGCAAAGGGGGTTGAAATGTGCAATCATTAGCAGCACAATGCGTTTACCTTTGAGATATGCATCCATTAGTACAGTCCTTCTTCAACTATATCGAATTTGAAAAGCGGTATTCCAAACACACGCTTGAGGCCTATAAAACAGATCTGGAGCAGCTTTCTGATTTTTTGGTAAAGAACGAAAGCGATGACATTACCAAAGCCACACATCACGATATCCGGAACTGGATGGTAAGCATGATGGAACAAAAAGTTTCAGCCCGGTCTATTAACCGTAAAATTTCCACCCTTAAATCGTTCTATAAATTTTTAATGCGCAAGGGCGAAATCAGGAAAAGCCCGCTGGCCAAAGTTCAATCGCCTAAAACATCCAAACGCCTGCCTGTTTTTGTTGAATTACCGGGTATTGAAAAACTAATGAGAGAAGTAGAATTTCCGGAAGGTTATGAAGGGCTACGTGATAAAATGATTATTGAACTTTTTTACGGCACCGGTATGCGGCGTAATGAGCTGATTAACCTAAGGGAAACAGACGTTGACACCTACAACTCGCAAATAAAGGTGTTGGGCAAAGGAAACAAGGAGCGGTTGATACCCATTCATAATTCCCTCCTGGCCTCGGTAAAAAGCTTTATGGCAGAGAAGAAACGCCTGTTGGAACCATCCGCCCATAACTATTTAATAACAAACGAAAACGGGACCAAACTTCCCCCTGCAACCGTTTACCAGGTAGTAAAGAAATACCTTAACCTGGTTACCACGGTAGATAAAAAAAGCCCGCATGTTCTACGTCACACCTTTGCCACACACCTGATGAACAACGGTGCCGATATTAACGCAGTAAAGGAATTACTGGGCCACACCAGCCTTGCTGCAACGCAGGTATACACCCACAATACCATTGATAAACTGAAAGAAATATACCGCCAGGCTCATCCCAAGGCTTAACCTGAGGCGCCCAATTTATAAGGTACAATTTATACTGACTTTATTTTGCGATAACACACATGCGCGTTATTTGCATAAAGATTTTCGGGTTCGGAAATCAAAATAGAAAAGTAAACCTCTGTTGTGAAACAGGGGTTTTCGGATTTTAAAGGGAGATGGGGAACAAAATACAACACATGTTGATTATGACAACTGTCATAATATTTGAAAAACAACCTAAACTAAATTTACTATCCATTTAAGCCACGTCTATGACTACAACTTATATACTCGAATTGGTGCTTATTTTTGGAGTTGCAGTTTCCACGCTGCTATTTACTATTCTTAACCGAAAGAATAAGAGCCGCGACATGGCGCGGTAAAACGTTTTTTTCTCAGCCGCATAGCAAATATTTGGTTGATTTACCGTTATATTAATTCCTGTAAATCTCCCCTTTTCATGCGTTTTATTGTTCTGGCTGTAATACTTTCAGGGCTATGCCTCAATGGCCAGCAGGTGGCGTTACCCCGATATAACCAGGTTTACCAGGTAGCAACTCACAATTCTTACTGGGTAAAAAGGGCGCGGCACGAATTATACGCCAGTGGCACCCAGGAGCGGCTTCTTGACCAATTACATTTTGACCATGTGCGCGCCCTGGAAATTGACATTCATAAAATAAAAAATAAGCCAGGGCAATGGGCGGTTTACCACACCAGTAAGTCTGCCAATGCTTTTTACGAAAACCTGACTGATTTTTTAAAGCAGTTACAACAATTTCAGTACAGCTTGCCTATGCACGAGGTAGTAACCGTGGTTCTTGAACTAAAAGAAGTGTTCAGTAAAAATTTTGATGAAGACCATACACCGGCCCAACTGGATTCTATTCTGGAAACATACATGGGTAATGACCTGTTTCGCCCTCGCGACCTGAAGAAGCGTTGTCCAGGCTCAACCACTTTGTGCGACTGTGCAAAATCCTCGGTCGATATCTGGCCTACTACGCAGGAATTAAGGGGGAAATTTATTTTTCTCGTTTTAGGTAATCTTCATTTTGGCCCGTTTGGACACGGGGGATTGGGTTGGGCCACCTACGCCAATTCTGAAAACCCAAGCGCCTTTCCAATGTCGTCAGACTTTAGCAGGTTTGGGCATAAACATGGATGGAAAGAATATGTTCCGGCAGATATGCTTTCCCGGGCGTTTCAAGCCTCAATATTTCAGCAGGTAGAGTGGATACACAATAAGGAACATCTGGCTGCAGTATCAAAATTTATTGCTGCCGGGGGTATTGTTCGTGGTGGCAGTTCCTTCAGCCGAAATGAGCAACAAGAACGGATTAATTCAGGCTTTCATTTGCTACAAACAGATTATCCCTGGATACAAATTAACGACCACGGTTTTGATAAGCCGTTTCGCCCGCTTGACTCTACCCGGTTCAATGACCCTTCAGTATTTATTGAACCCGGAGAACGCATATTTATCCCCTCTGACTCTGAAACTGTCTGGAGCCGGATATCAGCTGACAGCATAAATTTTTGGGAAACCCTTCCCTCCTCAACCAGGTATTCGCCCGACAAAAACTTTCCTAATCCATTTCGTACAGAAGGCAAAGGCTGTCTTATAGCCATGAGCGCAGAGGGCCTGAATTATATTTCTATCTGCCGTAAGGTGAATATTATTCAAAATGCTGTTATAACCATAAAAGTGGTTGCAGCAGGTGTAACCAGCACAAAAAAATTTACTACCAACAACCGCTCGTCAGGTTTGGTGGGCGATTATATTGCCATGCGCATTGAGCAACATGCCGGTAGCGGGCAAAGCAAAGTTTCATTGTTTTCCAGCTCGGAAATGATGTATGATAGCGGTAGTGATAAGCTTATACCAAAATGGAGTTTGCTTGAAAACAAAACCCTGAATTTTATGCTGCCCAAACAGGGGCTACAGGCAACCCAGGGCCCGGTGCTTTTTGTTGGCAGCAAACGCAACGGAAAGTATGTTACCCCTAAGGAACTAATCAGGCAATAGGGTATTACCCGTTTCCGGCTAAAATAAAATACTAAATAAAATGGCAATTACGCAACATTTGTTGATATTTGATGTGAGGATTAGCTAATTATATTAGTCAGTCAAAATATTCACACTTGCCTTTATGAATTACGCCATTGTAGATATTGAAACAACCGGAGGCCACGCCGCAGGCAATGGCATTACGGAAATTTCTATACAGGTGTTTGATGGCACGAAGATTATAAAACAGTACGAAACACTGATTAACCCAAAGCAGCCCATACCTTATTACATCCGTGGGTTAACAGGCATTAATGACGCCATGGTGGCCAATGCGCCGGTATTTGGCGAAGTGGCAGAAAAGATATACGACACACTTCAGGGTTGCGTTTTTGTAGCTCACAGTGTCAACTTCGATTATTCCTTTGTAAAAAATGCTTTGCAGGCGCATGGCTTCAACCTTAATCTTAAAAAGCTTTGCACAGTAAGGCTGAGCCGCAAAATAATTCCCGGCTTACCGTCATACAGTTTGGGCAAAATATGTGCGTATCTGGATATTGACATAACTAACCGGCACCGGGCGGGTGGAGACGCAGAAGCCACTGTAAAACTTTTTGAAATACTGCTGGCACGCGATGCCGAAAATGCAATCGGCAAGTTCTTAAAAAGAGGGTCAAAGGAACAGGCACTGCCGCCCAATTTACCACGGGAACATTTTGAAAAACTGCCCAATACAGCCGGAGTTTATTATTTCCATAATCAAAAAGGCAAAATTGTTTACGTGGGTAAGGCCATTGACATTAAAAAGCGGGTTACCAGCCATTTCAGCAATAACTCGCCTAATAAACAGAAACAGGATTTTCTACGCTCTATCCATGGCATTACTTATGAGGTTTGCGGTAATGAGCTAATGGCCCTTATCCTGGAATCGCATCAAATAAAACATTTATGGCCGGAGCATAACCGCTCGCAAAAAAGGTTTGAACCGGTTTATGGTATCATGGAGTATGATGACCAGCGCGGCTTCAGGCGGCTGGCGCTGGATAAGGTGCGTAAAAATTCAAAGCCGGTAATTGCATTCAGCAACCTGACCGATGGATTTACTTTATTAAAACAGGCTGTGGATTCATTTGAATTATGCCCACGTCTGGCTGGCATAGCCAAGGACACAACAGCCTGCGAAAAAAAAGAATGCCCGTGTATTACCGGGAAGAAGGCGGAAGTTGCCTTACACAATAAAAAAACCAACCGGGCAATAAAGGCTTTTTCGTATAACGAATCGTTTGCAATTATTGAAAAAGGCCGCAGTGCAACAGAAGTGGCTCTGATAGTTGTTGACAAAGGTGTATTTAAACGGATGGGTTACCTGCCCAAAAAAGAGTTTAAAAAAGATAAATTGGATTCAACCCAATTAGAAACATTGCCATTGTACCGGGAGAATTTCAACATAAAGCAGATAATTTCCAGCTACAGGAATAATTATCCGGAGAATGTGCTTGAGCTGAAACACACTACCTGATCTCAAAACCATAATCCCTCTCCACCTTGCAAATCCGGATTTTATAATGGCGGTACCATTGCTCCCTTCCCAATTTTTGAGCAAGTTGATGATCCAGATTTGATTTCCAGTTTTTAATGGCCTCTAAACTTTCCCAATATGACACCGTAATTTCACTTTCGTCCTGCGCAGATTCATATCCTAAAAATCCTGCCTGCCGCTTTGCAAGTTCAACCATTCTATTGCTCATTGCATTATAGCCATTATCGCCCGTGGTTCGTATGGCCGTAAAAATAACGGCGTAATATGGGGTGGATGGTGTTTGTGCTATCATATTAAAACAGGCCACCGGTAACGGTGGGTGGGGGCGTTTTTCCAATATGGCGGTAAGCAAGTTCAGTGGCTTCGCGGCCACGGGGTGTGCGTTTAATAAATCCTTCTTTTATTAAAAATGGTTCGTACACTTCTTCAATGGTACCGGCCTCCTCTCCCACGGCTGTGGCAATGGTGGTAAGGCCTACCGGGCCGCCTTTAAATTTCTCAATAATGGCAGAAAGAATCCGGTTATCCATTTCATCTAAACCGTGTAAATCAACATTCAATGCCTCCAAAGCATATTTGGTAATGGCAAGTGTTATAGTGCCATCGCCTTTTACCTGTGCAAAGTCGCGCACGCGTCGTAAAAGCAAATTGGCAATACGCGGAGTGCCACGACTGCGGCGGGCAATTTCATAGGCAGCATCTTCATTAATTTCTGCCTTTAATATTTTAGCTGAACGCTTGATGATATTTTTGAGCACTTCCGCATCATAATACTCCATGCGGCAGGTAATACCGAACCGCGACCGAAGTGGCGCTGTTAGCAATCCTGACCGCGTAGTTGCGCCAACCAATGTAAACGGATTAAGACTTATTTGCACTGTGCGGGCATTGGGCCCGCTGTCAATCATAATATCGATCTTATAATCTTCCATGGCGCTGTAGAGATACTCTTCTACTACCGGCGAAAGCCTGTGTATTTCATCAATAAAAAGAACATCATTGGTCTCCAGATTTGTAAGCAGGCCTGCAAGGTCTCCGGGTTTTTCCATTACCGGGCCTGAGGTTATTTTGATGCTTACATTCATCTCGTTGGCAATGATATTAGAGAGGGTTGTTTTGCCTAATCCCGGGGGGCCGTGTAAAAGTACGTGGTCAAGCGCTTCGCCGCGTTGTTTGGCCGCTTTTATAAACACAAAAAGGTTATCAACGATTTTGGGCTGGCCCATAAAATCATCAATCACTTTAGGCCTTAGTGCACGCTCAACTTCTGCTTCGGCAGGGGTTAACTGTTCTTTATCGGGATCTAAATTCTTGTTCATTGCATACAAGTTTCGTATAAACTTACGAGAAGTTTAAACTAAAATTTAAACCGTAGTGTATCTACAACCGATAAAATCGTCAATTACGAAAGTATACGGATAAGTTTTCGCTTGGCTCTGCTTGCCAGGGCGACACGCATTAAAAATTAACAAAACAAAATCCCACTCTCAGATACCCATTATTGAAAACAGCTTTTTGAAAGATGAGGGTGGTTTTAAAAAAAATAAGAATTTGTATATCATTGATTTTCA
>CAISWS010000107.1 GCA_903889265.1 uncultured Bacteroidota bacterium | reverse complement strand
TAAGGCCTTAAAAACAACACTCTATATTAAGGATCATGAAAGTATGCCGGTAAACGCCTACGATTCCGTTACAGGTAAATTGGTGGCTTCCTTTGACAGTATCTCGGTGGCCAGCCGAAAATTATTTATCCGCAGCACTGCCTCTATCTGCGAACATTTAAATAAAGGAAGTTTCAAAAAGGGAGTAAGGAGCTATAAAGACGGGCGCCGCTACTTGTTCGCCAAAGTGAAGTGATATTATTACAACAGCACGGAAAAATACTTTATCCAATCACTAACAGCTTATAGCCATGCAACGGCCTGCCGGCAAGAAGTTCAGTGCTTAACAATTAAACCGAAAAGTGCCACAAAAACCGTTTAAAGTGCCACGTACATATCTCCCTTAGGTATAATTTCACATGCTATCAGCAAAGCAATGCACCAGTTGTATTTATTAACCTAAAAAATAAAAAATGAAAGCAATCAGACTTTTAAGCGTATTACTAATTAGCGCCGCTATCTCGCTTGGCGCAAATGCACAAACCAGCAATACAACTAAAACCAGTTCAAAGCAAACCACCAAAACCAGTAGTACAAAACCGGCTGCCAAATCCACATCTGCCAAAACAGACAGCAAAGGCAAAACCACCTCTGCGCCTAAGAAAAAATAATGATTTAATAAGTTTCTGGCTTCAACTCCTGTCCCATCTGGGCAGGAGTTGTTTTTTTAACCATTTGCAATGCAAAATTCATCAACACATATGGACTATGCGAATATAAACAGATATGACGAGTGTCATATTTTTAAGCGCAAAACAGCCGTTACATTTGCATTGTATTTATTGTCAGATCGGGGGGTATGACAATAAATTTTAAAAGCGTGGGTCCAAAGCCCGGGCTTTTTTTTGCCCGGGCGAAACATTCAAACCAATATCATCGCATCACGGGTGCACGGCGAACCATCAGCCAGATTAATTCCAATAAACAGCCACGTTTTTTTAATAAATATCCACATCGCTTTTCGGCATGACGAGCATCATATTTTTTGGTTTTACGCAGCTTTTACATTTGTATCGTATTTATTGTCAGATCGGGGGGTATGACAATAAATTTTTGAGCCTGGGTATAAAGCCCGGGCTTTTTTGTGCCCCGGTCAAAAAACTCTTCTGTTATGCATTTATTAATCCGGCAATTTCAATTTTGGTCATTTTCATCAGGGCTTGTACTGCTCTTTTAGTTTTTTCAGGATCTGGCCCTTGTAAAAGTTCGCCGATATTTCCAGGTACAATCTGCCAGCTAAGTCCAAATTTATCTTTAAGCCATCCACATTGACTCTTTTGCCCACCTTCTGAAAGCCGTTCCCAGAAAAAATCTATTTCTTCCTGATCAGCACAACTAACAACAAATGATATGGCCTCGCTAAATTTAAAATGCGGGCCACCGTTAAGTGCAACAAATTGCTGGCCCTCCAACACAAAAGTTGCAGTCATAACTGAACCCGCCTTGCCGGGGCCCGATGAAGTATAACGCGTAACAATACCCATTTCAGAGTTTCTGAAAACAGAGAGGTAAAAATCAATAGCCTCCTCAGCGTTATCATTAAACCAAAGAAAAGGAGTAATCTTATTTGCTTGTATTTTTCCGCTGCGATTGCTGCTGCACAAATTATTTTTGCCTTCCATAGCTAAAAATTAAACTGATTAATTAATAAGGTTCAGCACCAAATATAGGTTCTCAATTTTATTTTCCCGATTCTACAATCACAACATTTTTAAGCCGTAAACCGTATTGCAAATATAGCGCAAAAGCATCCCCATTTCCTGTATATTGCGAATGCAATACATACACCTTGCCCATAGGCAGTTATCCTTTAACGCAAATAACCAAACGCACAATCTATGGCCAGTAATTTTGAACGCATGATAGGCCTGGCGGGTAAAGTATTTTCCGCCCATAATGATCCCACGCAGCTTGATGTGGATGAGGTAGTAATGGAAAAACTTGAACACCTGCACCCGGCCACTTTGTCGGATTACGATGAAGGTGATGGGCCGGTTGTTTGGATACTGCTTATTCCCACTACCATTGAACTAATGAACCAGTTTGTAGCAGGTGATATTTCAGAAACAGCTCTCTTAAACAACACCCCGGTAAATATAAAATACCAGGCACTCTATTTATGCAGCGCGCTTGTGCTACCGGAATACCGCCATAAAGGACTTGCCACAAAAGTTGGCCTTGAAGCAATTCACAAGATAAGAGCCGATCATCCCATAGAATATTTATTTACCTGGAGTTTTAGCAAAGAAGGTGCAGCGCTGGCACAACTGGCTGCCAAAACCGAAAGACTTAAACTATTGGAGCGCCCTTCCAGAATTAAAGAATAATAGTTAGCCGCGGATGTTCGCAAACCTATGTCTTTACTGTTTTTTATCAACGCCCCTATACTGAAAATCAAGGCTCATGGCACATTTTCAGGTGCCTTCAAGATTTAATCAGGGGCCTTGTTTTTTGATCTTTCCAATTTTTCAAATCACTATGATTGCAAAGGATTTGGATGAAGAGGTTAAAACGCTTTTAACCAAACTCCATTATCTTTTAAGTGGTATAGCCCGGCTGACAC
This sequence comes from uncultured Bacteroidota bacterium, assembly GCA_903889265.1. Lineage (GTDB taxonomy): Bacteria > Bacteroidota > Bacteroidia > Chitinophagales > LD1 > Bog-950. The sequence continues at coordinate 2,722 of CAISWS010000107.1, read as the reverse complement.
AGGGCAAAGGAACCTCGGAAGCGTCAGGGCTTCCGGGGTTCCACTTTTTTATTGTCGTAACAACTTCCTATTCCGAAATGATACGCACCTCAGTGCGGCGGTTTTTCTGGCGGCCCTCAGCCGTGCTGTTATCGGCTTCCGGCTGGGTATCGCCATACCCTTTGGCCGTTACCCGGTTGGCCGTAACACCCTTTTTAATTAAATACTGCTTTACCGCATTAGCCCGGTCCTCTGATAACTTCTGGTTAGCATCTGCAGTGCCTACATTATCCGTATGCCCTGCAATTTCAATCACCAGCGTTTTTTTCAGCCCCATATACTCAGCCAGTTGATCCAGTTCCTTGTTCGACTCAACCCGAAGCGTAGATTTTCCTGAATCGAAGAAAACATTGTTCAGCGTAAACTTCCGGGGTGGGGTTGCGGTAATAGTATACTCAAAAGTAAAAGGGCTGCCCGCCGAAGGAAGTTCCATCTCCAAATCGCTGTACACCTCGTTAAATATCCGGTAACTAACCGCATACTTTTGCGCGGGTGGAATCAGCATACTGAATTTACCCGATGCATCAGTAGTTCCACTATATGCTTTACCATCTTTTTTTGAAGTAAAAGTTATAAGCTGGCCGGTTTGCGGCTTGCTTTTATCATCAACCACAATCACTTTAAGCAACGCCTGTGTTAAAGTAGCTTTAAGCGGTGCCTGCTGCGCCTGAAGTCGCAGGGCCGCACCCAATACAAACAATATCAATAGATTTTTCATCCTTTAGTTTTAAATAGTGAATACGAATGTACATAAAATGCACGCAGTGCAATTAAGTAACAGAAACCTTAAAAATAGTTTTGAAATAGCATCCGGGGCTGCATGTATCCGCAGAAATTAAGAAAAGGGCACCTAAGATTCGCTGTCCCCAAAGGTAAAATAAAAAGTGGCGCCTTTATTTACTTCAGCCTCAGCCCATATTTTACCCTGGTGGCGCGTAATAATGCGGTACACAAGCGCAAGGCCTATACCGGTTCCCTGAAACTCACTATCGTTATGCAGGCGTTTAAATGGATCAAACAGCTTTCCATATTGTTCCATGCTAAAACCGGCGCCGTTGTCTTTTACATAATAAACCACATGTCCATCAGTAACATTACTACCTATCTCAACTACTGGTTTTTCCGTCTTAGCCGAATATTTCACCGCATTGGATATCAGGTTAGCCCAAACCTGTTTTACCAGAACCGGGTCGCAAAAAGCGCCCGCCATCGGGTGCAATAATAATTCAGTTTTAACTTCAGAGTCAGCAGCTTTCAAATCATCAATAATATTGTTTACAACCTCATTCATATCCACGCCCGCTTTGGCCAGAGGAGCGCTGGCAGATCGCGATAGCTTTAGTAAATCATCTATCAATCGCCCCATTTGTACTGCGCTGTCCGCAATCAGTTTAAGGCTCCTGGTACTATCTGCATCCAGGTCGTTGCCGTGCTTTGATAAAAGTATTTTCGAAAACCCGTTTATTTTTGAAAGCGGGCTCCTCAAATCATGTGAAACCGAATAGCTGAACGCTTCCATCTCCGCATAAGCAGCCTTCAATTCTGCAGTGCGCTCGTTCACCCTTTTTTCAAGTGACTCATTCAGCGCCCTTATTTCCGTTTCAGTTTTTTTGCGGACGGTAATATTCTCCTCCAGTTGGTCGCTCATTTGGTTAAATGAGTTTGCCAGAACCCCAATCTCATCTTTCGAAAAAACTTTCGATCGGGTATTCAAATCCCCTCCGGCAAAACTACGGGTAGCGTTTATAATTTCACCCAGCCCCTTTTGCATGCTGCGGCTTACCGAAATAGCCAGCAGCAAACCGGTAATTTCAACGGAAAGCGCAATTACAAAAAGTAATTTAAGCACCAGGTTCTCCAGCCATCTTGAGCCATCGCCCAGGGTACCCGAAAAATCATCCTCCAAAGGAGTAAGCTGTTTGTTAAGTGCAGCAATCTGTTGCAAAATACCCTCAATTTTTTCCTGTGAGGGCTGAGGTGTTTTAATCTCAGCACGCAGCTGCTTAGCCAGTGGGTACATTTTAAATACCAACGGTTGGGCCTCACCCCAAATAAGTATAGCCCGGTTGATATACGAAATGTTGTGAAAACGCCTGAATAGTTTTATCATCCCATCAATATCATCAGGGTTAACGTGGCCCTCTATAAAACCCTGCCGGGCAATATTCATATCAGGTTCGGGCAGCAGCAATTGAGCACGGGTTTTGCTATCCCCAAGCGGCACCTGCATATATTCAATAAAGTGATTATAATCTTCCTCGTTCCGTGTAACCCCATAGTTAAGCAGCGAGTTAAGCGCATCCTTTTGCGCTTTAGACCAAAGGCCCTCTGCCGAAACATATCCCCGCACCGCCGAAAGCGTGCCTACCGAAAAGTTAAGTGCGAATAGTTCAATCCCAATAAGCAATGCCATAATGCCCACTGTAAAATACAGCTTACGGGCAATGGACACATCTTTGAACCATTGAAACGTAAAGAAATCACTCATTCAAACACTTTTAATTGCAAATCGGCGCGTACAACAATGATACAAAAATGAAAGCTGAAAGAACCCTGATTTTGACAACAAAACAGGTGACTTAAAAAGCAACGCCCGAAATATCCCACGGTTTCTATTAAATACGATAAAATGTATACTCCGGATGTTTCACCAGGCATTTGGGCAAATCAAAAGATGCTCCTT
>CAISWS010000106.1 GCA_903889265.1 uncultured Bacteroidota bacterium | reverse complement strand
TGGACATCAATTCATCCCTTTCAGACTTTGTAAGATGGATAATGTACTTTGCCATGGTTTTTGTTTTGGCAAAGATAATGAAAAATTTTACGTCATATTACAGTTGACATGACACTAGTCATTTTCATCTGTTTACACAACATATATTCTTCCTCAATTAATTTTGTTCAAAATGCCCCTAAAGCAGATTTTTAAATTATTTCTCCAAAATTCTAACAGTTGTTCGAATTTCCGTATTTTGCATTTGCATTGATAAAACGGGTATAAAAACTGAGAACTGATGCTTTATAATTCTGAACAGCTTGCTACTTTTAAAAGTCAAACCTTCGCTTACCTCATAGTTGAAGAAAAAGACCATTTGCTTACGATAACCCTTAACAGGCCCGAGAAGAAAAACGCTATGAATCCGGTTTTATTTCGTGAGCTGGCTTTTGCGCTTAAATATGCAAAACACAACCACGATATATGGGGTGTGGTGATAGCAGCTAACGGCGATGTATTTTGCGCCGGTGCCGACCTAAAATCTTTTATAGGCCATGATGAGGATACCATTTCCAGGATACCTGAACCCAAAGGGGAAATTATTTTAGGCGATGTATTTACACGCCTTCATAAGCCTTGCATAGCTAAAGTTCATGCACCGGTGTATGCCGGTGGTTTTTTGATTGTATGCGGATGCACACACGTTATTGCAGTGGAAAATGCCACTTTCAGTTTGCCTGAAGTAAAGCGCGGCTTATTTCCTTTCCAGGTAATGCAAAGCATGCTGCATATTATGCCTGCACGCACAGTACTTGATTTTTGCATCAGGGCCAAAAGCATGAATGCCACCGAAGCAGAAAAAATCGGTTTGGTAAGCAAAGTAGTAACAAAGGAAACTCTGGATGCTGAGGTGCAAAACCTGGTGAATGAAATATTCCAATATTCCCCTTCAGCCATCAGGCTTGGCCTTGAAGCTTTTGACAATTTAAAAAAGGTTCCGGCTGCTGAAGCACATACTTATTTAAAACAAATGCTTTCACTGGCAATTGATACCGAAGATGCCGCTGAAGGATTGGCAGCTTTTGCAGAGAAAAGAAAACCAGTCTGGAAAGGAAAATAACCGAATGCCTTTTTTAAACAAACCTGTACATCATTCAAAATATTAAATCCTGTTATGGCAAAAAAAATAGTAATTACCGCATCATTAACCGGCGTTTTGGCCACCCGTGCACAATGCCCGTATATACCTTATACACCTGAAGAGATAGCTTTGGAAGGCAAACGTGCAGTTGATGCCGGCGCCAGCATTTTACACATACATGCGCGCCAGGATAGCGGCATGCCCGCTTATGACATAGATACTTACCGCCGGATAGGCGAGGAAGTCCGCAAACTGGTACCCAATGCCATAATCAATTACAGCACCGGTGCAGTGGGTATTTCAAACGAAGAACGGATACATCATGTTACCGCCCTGAAACCCGAAATGGCGGCCTTGAATATGAGTTCCATGAACTACGCCATCTATTCGCCAAAAACAAAAGAGTTTTATCACGACTTCGTTTTTCAAAATCCATTTAAAGACATTCAGTTCTTTTTACAGAAAATGAAAGAAGCCGGGACGATACCGGAAATGGAAGTGTTCGACAACGGTCACATCAATAACGCAAGCCCTTTAATTGATATGGGCCTGCTGCAAAAGCCTTACGTGTTTAGTTTTGTAATGGGTGTGCTGGGTGGCATTCCTATTTCAACACAAAACCTGTTACACCAGGCGGCATCAGTACCTGCGGGTTCGCATTGGCAGGTAATTGGCATAGGACGGAAACAATGGCAACTGATCGCCGCTGCCATTACAATTGATGGCAATGTGCGTGCAGGTCTTGAAGATAACTTCTACCTGCCTTCCGGCGAAATGGCTAAATCAAACGGAGAACTGGTGGATGCCGCTGCAAAAATGGTGCGCATGTTGGGCCGCGAAGTAGCCAGCATTGAAGAAACCCGCGCCATGCTTAATTTAAAACCAGTTGGTCAGGCAGCTGAGGCGGCATTAAAACCTTAAAACATTATACTCAACAAAATACCAAATTCAAAAAACCAAAAAAATATGACCAGCACAAATCCTTTTACCGAAGAACATGATATGCTAAGGCAGTCATTCCGCCAGTTTGTTGAAACTGAAATTAAACCCAATGTTAAGCACTGGGAAGAAAACAAAATCTGCGAGGCAGAAATATTTAAAAAGATGGGCGCCCAGGGATTTTTCGGTGTTAGTTTTCCGGAAGAGTATGGCGGAAGCGGAATGGATATGTGGGCAGCGGTTGTAATCAGCGAAGAACTTTCAAAAGCAAATATCGGTGGATTATCTATGTCCCTGTATGCACATACCTATTTGACTTTACCCGTTATTTCAGCACTGGGAACCGAGGAACAAAAACTGAAATATTTAGCCCCGGCTTTGAAGGGCGAAAAAATTGCTGCCCTCGGCATCACAGAACCCGGAGCCGGTTCAGATGTTGGCGGTATTAAAACCACAGCTGAAGACAAAGGCGACCACTTTCTCGTAAACGGCGCCAAGATGTTTATTACCAACGGCACCATGGCCGATTTTATAGTATTAGCAGTTCGCACCGGCGAAGGCCATACCCTGAGCCTGCTTTTATTTGATACTTCTACACCGGGCTTTTCAGCAGTGCCAATCCACAATAAATTAGGTATGCATTCATCTGATACCGGGCAGTTATTCTTTGAAAACTGCAAAGTTCCAAAGTCCGCATTACTGGGCGAAAAGGATTTCGGTTTCTATTATATCATGAGCAACTTCCAGGAAGAAAGACTGATAGCTGCCGTTACCGGTACCGCAGCTGCAGAAGCCGCCCTGGAAAAAGCAAAAAAATATGCCAAAGAACGCGAAGCTTTTGGCCGCCCTATTGCCAAGTTCCAGGTGCTTAGGCATAAAATTGCCAAAATGGCCATCGGCGTTGAGGCCTGCAAATCGCTGGCATACCGCGCTGTTGCCGAATACATTGAATTCGGCCCCGGTGCTTACAAAATAATTTCAATTGCCAAAGCATTTGTGTGCGAAGAATCGTTCAATATAATTAACGAAGCGCTGCAAGTACACGGTGGATGGGGATACATGGAAGACTTCGGCATTGCCCGCTCTTTCCGCGATATAAGGTTAATGACCGTAGGTGCCGGTACCACTGAAATTATGCACGAGATTATCAGCAAAATTGAAATGGACGAAGTAAGACACGAAAAACAACTGATTAAACAAAGGGTATAACAACCTCTATAATAAACCGGCAAAGCGAAGTGCAACAAAACAATTGTGGCACTTCGCTTTGTTATTTAAAGGGGTCGCTCAATGCCGGATTATGCAGATATACTGAATCTGTAAGTGTATAAAGAAAATTAAGCAGGTCGTTTTTCTCCCCTTTAGTTAAACTCCGTGATTTTTTGCCGTGAAATAAATACAGAATCAGCGGATCAACGGTGGGCGAAATCCGCGTGCAGTCGCTGTAAAAATTAATTACCTGCTGCAAAGTCTTAAAACGGCCATCATGCATATAAGGGGCACTCACCGCCACATTGCGTAAAGAAGGCACTTTAAACAGGCCGTAATCAGTTTTTATACGTGTTACTCCTCCCCTTCCTGAATCAGGAAACGCATAAAAATCCTGAACAGAGTCAAGGCCATTGTTTTTAAACAAATTATCCGTGAGCAAAAGTGAACTGCCCCCACCCGAATGATGACATCGAAAACACCCGCCGGGATCAGAAGAAAATATGCTGAAACCCCTTGCCTCAGAGACGTTAAATTGCTCCTCACCCTTCTTCACCCTGTCGAATTTAGAATTGCTGGAAATCATCGT
>CAISWS010000105.1 GCA_903889265.1 uncultured Bacteroidota bacterium | reverse complement strand
GGACAGACTGTTTTCAGAAAGGGAAGTGTAACCTTGGTACGTTAAGGATACTAACACCCTTGGTAAGGTGAACGTTAGTAGGTTGAATTGCATGTTTTGCGGCCAACAAATTTATTTCATCCCCTATAAAAGAACATAACATGAGCGATTACGACTGGACCAGATTTTGCAAGCGTATTGATGTAAACTCACCGGCGGATATTATATACATGACCCTTGCCACACAAGCCGGGCTGGAAAGCTGGTTTTTACGCACAGCGGAATTCACCGCACCGGATAAGGTAATACGAAGAAAGAATGAGTTTATAAAAAAAGATGACACCCACCGATGGTTGTGGTTTGGCTATAATGATGAAACAGAAGAGCGTGGCACCGTCCTTGAAGCCAATGGAACTGACCTGATAAAATTTACGTTTTCCGGAACGTGTACCGTAACAATAACAGTTAAGCCGGAGCAAGGCACCACCATAGTCGAATTATGGCAGGAAAATATTCCAACCGACGATAAATCAAAATCAAGCTGGCATTTGGGTTGCGCCACAGGCTGGACTTTTTACCTCGCCAATCTTAAATCAGTTTTAGAAGGGGGATTGGATTTGAGGAATAAGAATGAGGAGTTGAAGAGGGTGGTAAATTCGTAATAAAAAAATATCCTGATAAGTCTCCGGGTAGCAAAAATCGCTTACATTTTACTTTGCAGGCTTTGCCATCCACCGCCATTATACACCTCTTTGTATCCTTTATTTTTAAGTATGTTAGCAGCGCTCGCGCTTCGCATACCACTGGCACAACAGGTAATTATCACTCTATCTTTAGGTAACTGCTTCAAATGCCCTTCAATGTTTTGCAACGGGATATTTATGGCCTGCCTGATATGCCCCCCCTGAAATTCACCTTTGGACCGCACATCAACAATTATAGCCCCCTCAGCCACTAACCGGGCGAAATCAACTTTAGGGCCCATTCCAAAAATCGCTTTAATGGTTTCAATCATAATATAAAATTTTAGCATTTATTTAATTTTCCTGAGAATCTGCAGGCACCGGCTTATTACTAAAAACGCATCCGCCGTTATAGTTAATATCCCACGTAACCGGTAATATCTTTTTAAGCATGTGGCTTACCCCGCAATACTTTTCCTGCGAAAAAGTTACGGCCTTTATAGCTGCTTCCTTGCAATCCCCGGGGCCCGCAAAGTTATAGGAGAGATGGATGGCCACATATTCAATGGGTTGTTCCTTACTTATTTCACCTGTTACTTTAATATTGAAACCGGTAACAGATTTATGCCCTTTGCTTAATATAGAAACGACATCCATGCCGGTGCACCCCGAAAGAGCAGTCAGAATAAATGGTTTAGGTATCGGGCCCTCATCTTCACCACCAGCCCTTTCGGGAGCATCCATTACAACCGTGTGACCATTTATCAATGCATTGAATTTCATTTTACCCATCCATTGGGTATCAACCTGGTGTGTCATAACCATTGTTTAATTTTTATTTGTTTTAATTCCAAAAGGCAGATACAAAGGGCAAAAGCCAACCAGGCTGGTAAGCAGAAATACAACAGATAAAACAATTAGCGCTATGCCCAGCCAACCGCTTATAATATTGGCAAAATAAAGCCCGATAAATACAGCAGCAATTATAACTCTGAAAATCCTGTCCGCACCTCCTATATTTGTTTTCATAGTATTGGTTTTTATTTATACTACAAAGATACCGGGAGGCTGGGCTATGGGGCGTGACAATTGTCACATAGAGGCATTCACCTCAATGGAGTTACGCCCCAATTTGATTTTCTCTTGCTTTTGCAACTGGTTTAAAAGCCTGGTAATTACCTCTCGCGGAGAGTGAAGTTCGTTAGCTATCTGCTGATGGGTAATATTTAAAATGCTACTACCATTTGCCTGTACCCGTTTAATAAGATAATGCCACAACTGTTCATCCAGCCTGGTAAAAGCAACCAACTCTATCGTTTCCAACAATTCACTGAAACGCTGGGCCTGGGCACCACTAACAAATTTTTTCCACTCCGGATACTTCATCCACTCGTCCACATATCTTACAGGTATCAAAAGTAGCTCAGCATCATTTTCAATAACTGCCTTCACCTCGCTTAGTTTGCGCGACTGACAACACGTTAAGGTAAGCGCACAACTTTCAGCAGGAAAAAGATGATACAGGAAGTATTCATCCCCATCATGATTCTGCAATACAATTCTGATGCTGCCGGTAAGTACAATAGGAACATATTGAATCACATCGCCGGGATTCATCAAAACCTCATTGCTGGCAAAGCTTTTGCGAATAGCGACTGTTTCCAGTTCATGCTGAAGATTCTTATCAGCAAAAGAAAATGGTTTCATCCGCCGAATTTAACGGATTCTCACGCTCACAATGCAATGCGCACGGATGATTAATCTCATCAGCAAGCCTGATATGAACCTAACCGAAAGTCACTCCTGGTTAAATCCTTCCCAAAAAAACAAACGCCCCAAAAATGGGGCGCCTGCGGTCTATTCCAGGGGGGATTAGAACTTCAATATCTTAAACTCTGTCCGTCGGTTTTCCTGGTGTTCTTCCTCGGTACAAGGCACAACGTAGGTTCCTTCGCAAGCACATTTGTTAACCAAGCGGCTTTCCCCATAACCTGCGGCTATCATCCGTTTAGGATCAACACCCTGTGAAGCAATATAAGACACAGCCGCCTCGGCACGCTTGCTGGATAGTTGCTGGTTGTATTTTATAGTAGCGCGGCAATCGGTGTGCGAACTCAACTCTATTTCAAGCGTAGGATTATCTTTCATCACCTTCACAAGCTTATCCAGTTCCTTGGCAGCATCCGGACGTATATACCATTTATCAAGGTCATAATAGATGTTCTCAATCTTAATAGCCACACCTTTCTTCACTCTTTCAAGCTCAAGCACAGAATACAGTGTTACTGGCGCTTTTTTACCTATAGTAGACTGGGTTCCTGTTACCGTCAGATATTTAACTTCAGGGTCACCGGTTTCTTTGGTGGCTTCTAAACGGTAATTAGTTTCCGGGTCAAGGGTAAACATACATTTGCCATCCTTATTGGCAACACAAAGTTCATCCTTTTTAGTAGTCATATTGGTTACCTTAATTTTCGCCCCTTCAATCGGGTCGCGGGTCTTTTTGTCAAGCACAGTAACCTCCAGGTTAATGCCTGCTTCGGCTACTAAAGGTATTTTTACCAGTTCTGGTTTCTGCTTAATCTCGGCAGTAACTTCGTTTGGCAGATAGCCCGGTTTGCTGGCGCTGAATTTATATTTGGTATCCTGACTGGCAGGGAAACAGAAACCCCCGTCTTTATCAGTTTTAGCGTCACCTTTTTGAAGGTCATCCTGTTTCATTATTACCGCAGCATCCTGTATTGGCTGGCCTGTGCCTGCATCGTATACAATACCGCAAACGGTTATGCCTTTGCGCGTAAAACTGTAAATATCATCATCTCCGTGTCCGCCAGGACGATTTGAAACGAAGTAACCTTTTTTGTTATCCTTCCCAATTACATACTCAAAGTCGTCAGAGTTAGTATTAATAGGGTAACCCAGGTTTACAGGTTCAGTCCAGCTAACAATCTTATTACCTGTTTTTACCT
>CAISWS010000104.1 GCA_903889265.1 uncultured Bacteroidota bacterium | reverse complement strand
AATGGTTCAACTATCTTTGTTACGTATTATGCTAAATCGCCTGTGATATTTAAACGGTTTGTAATTTTAAACAGCCTCTTAATTTCATCCAGACCCATGCAAAACTACAGAGGCACCAGGTTGCCTCCTTATAAAATATCTTCTTAAATTTGATTATGGCAGATAAGCAGGTGCATATCAGATATTGGAAAGAAGGTGCCGAGGAAAGTTGATTGTCTGCAAATATTCTTCTGGAAAACGGGAGGTATATGATGACTTTGTTTTGCTGGCATTTGTGTATTGAGAAGCTGCTCAAAGCACACTGGGTTAAAGATAATCCGGGGGATATTCCACCGATGATACACAACCTTACTTATCTTCAAAAGCAAACACAATTGAATTTAGAACAAGGGATGCTGGAAGATTTAAAGGTTATTAATTTCTGGAATATTGAAGGCCGCTATCCCGATTATCAAAGAGGACTTTATCAAACAGCTACTAAAGAATATGTGACCGGTAAAAAAACATTGGTAGAAAACGCGAGATTATGCTTACTAGAAAAATTGCAATAGAGAAAGTGAATTCCTTTATCGCGGATTTGCGGAATATTGGGTATTCCCCCACGGAAGCCTGGATATTTGGTTCAGTGGTTTCAGGCAATGTCCATCCTTATTCCGATATTGATCTCGCTTTATGGGATAAAAATTTTACCGGAATATTACATCTTGATGGTGAAAAGCTAAAAGGTCTTTTGGTTAAGTTTGATGAGATAGAATTACATCCATATCCATCAGGCCTTAGCGAGAAAGAAAATCCTTTTATTGGTATTATCAGAAAAACAGGCGAGAGGATAATTTAGTTGTATTGACAGTTCGTTAATTACCATCCGCCAAAATACTGCTCACCACAAATTTGATGTCGTTATAGGTAATATCATCACCGGCATTATCTTTAATAGTCTTTAGCGACATGTAACCATACTTATCAATCAGCTCTTTAAGCCGTTCAATCTTGGCGCGGGGAACAAACTCTGCAACATTTAAATCACCCGCCTCAACAAATTGCGCCAGGTGATTGGCTATTGTTTGAGGCGACATTTTACGTTGCTCAGCTATTTCATTTATGCTGGTTCCCTGCCGGTGCATATCCAGGGTTATCTGGTAAGTATTATTAAACCTGCCGGTATCTGCTTTTACCGGAGCCTTGGTTTTTTTCTCCCGTTTAGCTTGCTTCAGGTTAATACGCGTTGCAAGGTTTTTCTTCCGGGTATATTCCAATACCACATCCAAAAATTCCTTGCCAAACCGCTGCAGTTTCACATCACCAAAGCCGCTTATTTTACGCATATCTGCCAGGCTTTGCGGCAAGTAAGCGGCAATTTCAATTAAGCTCGAATCGCCCAAAATAATATAGGCGGGCACATTGCTGTCGTCGGCAATTGTTCTGCGCAATTCTTTCAAATCTGCATAAAGCTCTTTCTCATACACCAATTCTGCTTCCGAAGCTTTTGTTGCATTCGACTCTTCCAGCGTTTTGGTTTTCACCAGCTCAACCTTCACCCTTCCTTTTAAAACATCATCGCTTTTATCCGTAAGCTTTAAGGTGGGATACTCGCCTTCGGTTTGTTGCAGGTAACCCCTCGCTACCAAATCGCGGAAATAAACCTGCCATTCCTCTTTCGGTATATCAGCGCCAACACCATAAGTTTTTATCAGCTTATGCTCCTCTCTTATTTTCTCCGATTTAGAGCCACGTAAAAAATCAATTGTATAATTTAACCCGAAGCCCTGGTTTAAGCGATACACCGCCGATAGCGCCTTTTGCGCAATAATGGTAGCATCAATCAAATCATACTTGCTTAAACACACATCGCAGCTACCACACTGGTCCGGTGCCTGTTCATCAAAATAATTCAACAAATACTTACGGCGGCAGGCGGTCAGCTGGGCAAACTTTGCCATCTGGTCAAGCTTGCGTATCAATATCCTAGTTTGGTCCGGATTGTTATCAATCATTACAAACTTCTTCATCTTCACCACATCACCACTGCTGAAATATAACACCGCCTCACTTTGCAATCCGTCACGCCCGGCGCGCCCTGTTTCCTGGTAATACCCTTCTATATTTTTTGGCAGGTCGGCATGCACCACAAAGCGTACGTTGGGCTTGTCAATACCCATACCAAAAGCTATGGTGGCCACAATAATTTTTACTTCATCCCGTATAAATTTCTCCTGTGTCTTCTCGCGCACTCCTTTATCAAGCCCGGCATGATACGCCATGGCGTTAAACCCATCGCTGCGCAAATCGGCAGCCAGTGCTTCCGTTCCCGCCCGTGACAGGCAATATATGATTCCGCTTTCATCCTTTTTCTTCGCCAGGTATTCCATCAACTTTTCGTAAAAGTTCTTTTTAGCCTCCACGTAATACCGGATGTTAGCCCGGTTGAAACTCGAAATAAAAGTTTCAGGCTGATGCAATTCAAGCTTTTCAAGTATGTCTTTTCGCACCAGTTTATCGGCTGTGGCTGTAAGAGCAACCACAGGCACGCCAGGAAACAAATGTTTCAACCTGGCTAATTGCATATACTCCGGCCTGAAATCGTGGCCCCAGCTGGATATGCAATGCGCCTCGTCTATCGCAAACAAAGAAACCCTGGCATCTCTCAAAAAATTCAGAAACCCATCCCCTTGCTGCAATAAACGCTCAGGTGCCACATACAATAATTTAAGTTTACCCGATACGGCCAACCTCATAATCTGGCTCTGGTCCGTGCTACTTAAACTACTATTCAGGTAGGCCGCCTCAATACCGTTGGCCCGTAAAGCATCTACCTGGTCTTTCATCAACGATATCAGGGGCGATACAACTATGGTTAAGCCCTCAAAAAGCAGGGCAGGTATCTGGTAACATATAGATTTTCCGCCGCCGGTTGGCATCAATACCAAACAATCTTTTCTTTGCAGAATGTGCTGTATGGCGTTCTGCTGTTCCAAACGGAAACTATCGTAACCGAATTTATGTTTAAGAATTTGCTGCGCCTGCTGTATGGTGGACATGACTAAAAAAATAAGTTGCCTAAAATAATAAAATTCCCATCTTGCTACTATGAACAGATTTCAAAATAAAGTTGTCGTTATCACCGGTGGGGCCTCTGGTATAGGCAAAGCTGCCGTTGAAAAATTCACCCGCGAAGGTGCCGCTGTGGCTATTTGGGATGTAAATGAGGCCATGGGCAAGGAGCTTGAGCTCCTGATATTGAACGAGGGGTTTGCGGTAAGATTCATTAAAGTTAACACTGCAAAATACTCAGAAGTTGAGCATGCCACGCAAGAGGTTATTAAACAGTTTGGCAAAATTGATGTGCTGATAAATAACGCCGGAATTACCCGCGATGCCACTCTGCAAAAAATGACCGCTGAAAACTGGCAGCAGGTGCTGGATGTTAATTTAACCGGAGTATTCAACTGCACCAAAGCTGTTTCAGCAAATATGATTGAACACAACGGCGGGGCCATCATTAACACCTCTTCCATTGTTGGCCTTTATGGTAATTACGGACAAAGTAATTATGCCGCTACCAAAAGTGGGGTTATCGGCTTAACCAAAACCTGGGCACGGGAGCTGGGCAAACACAACATAACCGTAAATGCGGTAGCCCCCGGCTTTATTGCAACCGATATGATAGCAACCATACCTGCCAAAGTAATTGAGGCCATGAAAGAAAAAATACCCCTGCGTAAATTAGGCACGCCTGATGACGTTGCCAATATTTACGCTTTTCTGGCCAGCAAAGAAGCCACCTTTATTTCAGGTGCCGTAATTAGTGTTGACGGAGGTTTAACCATTTAAACAATGATATTAGTAACCGGCGCAACAGGATTTCTGGGTTCGTATCTTGCTAAAGGGCTGATACGAAAAGGAGAAAAAGTGCGCGGTTTAAAAAGGCCATCTTCCCGTTTTGACCTGTTGGGCTATTATGCCCACGATATTGAGTGGGTAGAAGCCGACCTGCTGGATGTTACATCGTTAGAAACCGCACTTGATGGGATTGAAAAAATATACCATTGCGCCGGTGTGTTTTCGCCCACACATTCCGAACGGCAAAATGCAATGCTTACCCATGCTGAAGGGACTGCCAACCTGTTTAACATAGCGCTTGATAAAAAGGTAAAAAAAGTATTGCACGTAAGTTCTGTTATTGCGCTGGGCTTGCCGTTGCATGGCGCTACGATAGACGAAAACTATTACTCGCCGGCCGACAAACTGCAGTTCGATTATTTTAAAGGAAAGCGATATGCCGAGCTGGAAGCCTGGCGAGCACAGGCCGAAGGATTGGATGTAGTAATAGTAAACCCCGGTGGTTTAATTGGTGCCGGATACTGGAACCATCAACCACAGAACACTTTTCCTATAGTACAAAACGGACTTAAATTTTACACCGAAGGAAGTAACGGTTTTTTAGATGTTCGCGATGCCGCAGAGGTAATGATACAACTGATGGAAGCGGATACCAATGGCGAACGCTACATCCTCATTGGCGAAAACTTATTATTGAAAGACCTGTTGAACCTGATTGCGGATGCCCTTCAGGTTGAGCGCCCGAAATATAAAGTATCGAAATGGATGAGTGCCCTTGCCTGGCGCTACGAACATCTGCGTTCGCTGCTGATGAATACCGCCTCCAACTTTACGGCAGATGATATGCGAATTGCCCGTATTTCCTTTAACTATAGCAATGCCAAAGTAATAAACGCAACAAATTATAAATTCCGTTCTGTAGCTCAATCTATTAATGAAACTGCGCAGGTTTTTATGGAATCAAAAAAGGCTGGAAAGGATTTTGGGGTGTTTTAATTTATTTGCTTGGTATAAAATGAAATACCAACCCTGTCGATATGCGCCTTTAGTTCAGCGTTGGTTAGTGAGTTATAGTCAACCACATCCACCATGTAGGGTGTAGCCAATTCTTCATTGATGTAAGCTTTAATATCCAAAGCTAAAGAAGCGTTGCACTCTTCGCCTTTAATAGCCAAATCAATATCGCTTCCTTTTTTGTAATCCCCTTTAGCCCGGCTGCCAAACAAAATAACTTCTTCTACCTGACCATAACTTTTAAAGGTCTCGTGCAATAATTTATAAGATAGATCGGAAATACCGAAAGCCTGGTTCATAATTCCTTTTTAAAACTCACATTTACCTGTTTCAAAGCATTAAAATATTTTTCATCAATAAGCTTAAAGGCCAGCGCTGCGGTTGCCTCATCGTAAGTATGCGCCATCAGGTTTCTTTTATCAAGCATATCAATCCACAAATCTCCATCCTCGATTAGCTCGTACTTAAAAGCTTCTTTAATAGTATCTCTTGGATATTTTACCACTACCTCTTTACCTTCTAAAAAATCCGTTAAGGTCTTCCATGCCAGCTCAAAAGTGAATTCATAGATTTGAATAACACCTGCCTTTTCCAAATCCGATAAATCCTTTTTGGTAAGTGCTGCCACTAAATGCGTCATGGCTTTATCAAAATTCTGAAATCTTTGCTTCCATCTTATATCCTGTTCCATACCCGATTTATTTAAGCCTTAGGTTGCAAAATAATTAAACTTTACGATTAAAAACTTACCGTTTATTTGCAATAAAATATTCTCTGAACTATGATTTCATTTCCTACCCTCAATATTATAACCTGTATTTGGATGATTGCCGGACTAATAACATTTCCGTTATTATTAAAAGTAACCCAGCCCTATGGCCGGCATGTAAGTGAAAAATGGGGGCCTATGATAGGCAATAAACTAGGCTGGATAATCCAGGAGTCACCATCCATGATTTTTCTGTCCATTTTCTTTTTCACCGGTACCGGTACCAAATCCCATGCAGCCTGGTTTTTCTGGGCGGTGTGGGTACTGCATTATATTAACCGAAGTATCATCTTTCCGCTACGTACGCACACCAATAACAAGCAAATACCTTTACTCATTGTCGGTTCAGCTATCTTCTTCAATTTCATCAACGGATTTGTAAACGGCACTTTTTTAGGAAATTTTGCCGGTGGGTATACCGATGCTTACTTCACTTCCCCTCAGTTTATTGCCGGGTTGCTCATTTTCGCTACCGGTGTGTATATCAATAACCAATCCGATTCCATCCTCATCAATTTACGCAAACCCGGCGAAACCGGCTATAAAATACCCACCGGTGGCCTTTTCAAATACATCTCGTGCCCCAATATGTTTGGCGAAATAGTTGAGTGGCTTGGCTTCGCCATTATGGTTGGCTCATTACCGGCATGGAGTTTTGCTTTATGGACAGCAGTTAATTTAATACCCCGCGCGCTGGACCACCACAAATGGTACCTTCAAAAATTCAGCGATTACCCTAAAGAAAGGAAGGCGGTTCTTCCGTTTGTAGTTTAAACTACTGCACAACAATTTCCTTTGTACTTACTACCGCACTGGTAGGGTCAATCACATTCAAAAAGTAAACAGCCGGCGCCCAGGCTAAAGTGCTGATGGCAAATAACTGCTGGTTAACTGCATTGGTAAAAACAGTTTGTCCCAACGGATTGGTTACCTTTAAAGTGTAACCGGTCATAGCTGCATAATTACCTGTGTTAATATAAAGCTGGTTATGGCCGGGGTTGGGGTAAACATCTATTGTATTTTCGGTAGTGTTAGGGGCAATGCCAACCGGAACGGTAATAAACAAGGTATCAGTTACAGATATCCCTGTGCGCATTGTGTCATAGGCGGTACAAATTAGCCCCCCAGTCCGGAACTCATTTACATACCTGGAGAAAACATTTCCATCCTGACTAAAACCACCAATCAAATAAGCGCTATCGCCAAAAGAAAGTGCAGTAGCGGCTAATCTTGGGGGCCTAATATACCTGGAGCCGGGCTCCAGGTATTGGTAATTGGGTCGTACATATAATAATCGCCGAGGTTATATACAGCACTTAATGCACTGTTTTCTGTTTGTCCCGTGCCGGCATATCCCTTTCCATTAACCACAAAACTGCTGAAATCGTTATATCGCCCTTTCCCCGGGTAAGAGGCTATGCGCGACCATGTGTTTGTTGACGGATTGTACTTAAACATATCGTTAAAATAATCACCATTGCCATCGCCGCCCAATCCGGCATATCCGAAACTATCAATAGTAAAAGTGCATAAACCTATAGATGGATTTCCGGGATAATCCGCAATTGGGGGCCATATATCACCTACCGGATCATAGGAATACCCTGAAACTGACCCGCCTTCACTGGCGTTCCGCTCTCTGGCCCCAACATACGCCTTTCCGTTAATTACAAAAAAATACCCGCCTGCAAGCCCGGCTTCCGAAAATGGCGTTTTGGGGGTCCAGGTATCAGCCACTGGATCATAAGCATTATTGTCGCTGCCATAAAGGTTTGTTGTCGAATCGAAACCCCCTATCTGATATCCCTTTCCGTTAATTGTAAAAAAAGCTCCACCCGAAGTCGGGTGCGGGTAATCTGCTTTGGACAGCCATGTATCTGTTACAGGATTATATTGCCAGGTATGCTTAGACAAAGAGTTAGAAAGTGAAAGGTTGCCGCCTACTATATACCCCAGGCCATTGATAACAAATCCTGCACCATGGTAAAGTCCGCTATCAGGAAAAAGATTTCTGTTTACATAGGTATATTGGGCATTCCCGAAATAAAAGAGAAATGCAAATTGAATTAAGAGTGAGAACCTTCTCGTGGCAGGGAATTAATTAAAAACGAATTCCCTATAAAAGTAGTAATATTCTAAATAGTATCTGATACTATATGTATTTTACCTCACCGGCCTTCCCTGCGCCGAGCGTTGCTGCATCCGCTGTTCGCGTATCTCTTTTAATTTCTCCTGAAACTTGTGTTCAAGGTTATAGAGTTGGTTCAGTTTTTCTTTTCCCAAAGCAGTTTCAAACTGCGGTTTGTATTTTCTTTTCAGGTCGAGTTTCTTCTGTTCAAGTTCAAGTTGCTGGTCCGCAGTAAGCTGGCCGGGGTAGCTTTTTTGCAGGGCCTCACTCTCGTTTCTATAGGCGTTATAAATGGGCCAGAATCTTTGTGCTTCTTCCGGGCTCAGGTTTAATTGCTGCGATATAAAGGCAATCCTTAACGACTCAATCTGATCGTGCGCACTTTGCCTGTTTTGCTGTTGTGGGTATGCCTGCAGTCCTGCCAGAATCAGCAGCATAAGTAAAACCCCGCTTCGTAATATGATTAAAAACTTTTTCATCGTCTTCAGTTTCAATTTATACAATCCCCCTCACGCTTATGTTAATCAGCAATAGCCTCATTCAAAGCTGCATCATCAACATCCTTTAATGCTTCTTTATAAGGGTGTAAACTATTTACATTTTCGTTCAATCCTTTGCCATCCAGGTTCATTTCAAATACCTCATCAGAATACGCATCCGATCTTTTGTCAAGGTAATTATTAATGTCCTCAGTACTCAACTGGGCAAACTTACAATCCAGGTCATCGCACTGCTGAACTTTTACAAACATCAGCACTCCTAAAATTAAAGTAGTTGCCATACCCGCAAAAGCAAGGGTATATTTTGGTTTAAAAATGGCATTGATAATTCCATCCAAAAATATATTCAGCCCTTCTATCCATTTATCCGGCCCGGCTGGCTGCGCCTGTGTTTGGGCGGTAACATCACCCAATACCCTCTCGGCAAACGAGCTGAAATAACCGGCAGGCGCCTCAATCACATTTGCTTTATTCAAAGCCGAAAGTTTTGGGGCAATAACTGCCAGCTCCTTAGCTACTTCATCGGCCCTTACCTGCTGCAATATCCGGCTTGAAAAATCGGAAAAATAAACCGCAGGCACTTCAGCATTAACGGGTTTCTGCAACCTTAAAAGAGATGGCGCCAAAGCCCCTAACTCCTGTTTTGCATCCACCGGTTTAACCTGTTCAAGCATCATATTAGTAAAGTTGGCAAAATAGTTATCCGGCAAACTGTAAGCATTCACCTTTTCAAGCGATGCCAGTTGCGGGGTTATTTCCCTTAACTCTTTTAATATGTCTTCCCTGGTTTCCATTTTATGCTCCCTTTCAATATAAACGTCAGGACATTTTGTTGTCTTATAATATATCCGCTTAATTTTTCAATTTTCAGCTTATTGTGGATAAGACATTAAAAACACCTTAAAGTTTAATCCTCACCTAATAAAAATTTCTCAATTTTAAGGGCAGCATGGTGATAGCTTGCCTTTAATG
The DNA here is from genome assembly GCA_903889265.1 of uncultured Bacteroidota bacterium. GTDB lineage: Bacteria > Bacteroidota > Bacteroidia > Chitinophagales > LD1 > Bog-950. Next base: position 6,824 of record CAISWS010000104.1, on the reverse strand, counting down.
CCCCTACGCTTGTGCCTAAAACCTCGCTCATCTGTTCATACGGCATTTCATCGTAATAGCGCAGGTTAAACACTATTTTCTGCTTTTCCGGTAACAAATCTATCGCTTTTTGCAGGCGGGCCTGTATGTCATCTCCATCCACCTGGTGGCTTTCTGCCTGTATATAATTTGCAGGGGAATAACCTTCTTCATCACTGCTGTCGTTACTTTCAAACGATATGGTTACCCGTTTGTTACGGCTGTTTAAAAAGGTAATGGTTTCGTTGGTAGCAATGCGGTAAAGCCAGGTAAATAGCTGGGAATCAGACCTGAAATTCTGTAATCCGTTCCAGATTTTAATAAAGGTGTTTTGCATCACATCGTCCGCATCATCGTGGTTTTTAACCATGCGCCTGATGTGCCAGTAAATCCTTTGCTGGTACTTTTCAATCAGCAGCTTAAAAGCTTTTTCCTTACCCGACTCGGAATGAAAAAGGTCTAATAATTCGTAATCCGTCATGTAATTATGTTAACCTGTTATAAGTGAAGCTCCGCAATTGCATCATCCCCAGCCCTCCATAGCAACAAGCTTGCCAAAATCAGGATAATTTATCCTTTTCTGCCCATTACCTTCTTAACGGCTTCAACCACATTTACGGTATCAAGTCCGTATTTGGTCATTAACTGAGCCGGCGTTGCGCTTTCACCGAAGTGATCATTCACTGCAACGTATTCAAGTGGTGCTGGTGTGTTATGTGCCAGTAACGAAGCTATAGAAGAACCCAGGCCTCCTATACGGTTATGCTCTTCAGCCACAACTGCACATTTTGTTTTTGCTACCGAACGAAGAATAGCTTCTTCATCCAAAGGTTTAATGGTATGTATATTGATTAACTCCACCGATAGGCCTTCTGCCTCTAACTGCCGGGCTGCTTCCAGGCTCTTCCAAACCAGGTGGCCGGTAGCAAAAATAGTTACGTCTTTACCTTCATTCATTACTATAGCTTTGCCAATAACAAATTTCTCATCTGGCATAAAAATGGGCCATACCGGCCTGCCGAAACGAAGATATACCGGGCCAACATATTCAGCCACAGCAATGGTTGCCGCTTTGGTTTGGTTATAATCGCAGGGATTAATAACCACCATACCGGGCAACATTTGCATTAAACCAATATCCTCCAATATCTGGTGGGTAGCTCCATCCTCACCCAAAGTAAGCCCGGCATGACTAGCCGCTATCTTTACGTTCTTTTTAGAATAAGCTACTGATTGTCTTATCTGGTCGTACACACGGCCTGTAGCAAAATTGGCAAAAGTGGTGGCGAAAGGAATTTTACCACCAATGGTTAAACCGGCTGCAATGCCAATCATATTAGCCTCAGCAATACCTACCTGCACATATCGCTCTGGAAAAGCTTTTATAAAGTCATCTAGCTTTAACGAGCCGGCCAAATCTGCGCACAGGGCTACCACATTCGGGTTGGTTTTGCCTAACTCTAAAATGCCCGCACCGAATCCCGAGCGTGTGTCTTTATTACCGGTTGTAACGTAATCCTGTAGTGCCATAGGTTATAGTATAACAATAATTTGTACTGATATTTAAAGCTTCAAACTTAAACTTCCTCCCGAAGTAATATCAAATTCTTTATCAACGGTTGTGTGGATAGTACGGGCGTTTTTCGAGCGGTAAACCAACCTGTATTTTCCCGGCTGCAGGGCCAGGGTTTCCTGCCTGTCTTTTAACCGCAAATCGTATATCTTTTTCATTTTACCCTCCTCCACTACAAAAATGGCCCCGTATGCTTCAAAGCCCTTATTCAGGGTTAATATTCCAGGGGCAGGTATTTGTACATCGGTAGTTTTACTCTGGTCTATTTTTATATTTTTTACGGTAAGCCGGGGCAGGGTGGTTACTTCAAGGTCATAAGTACCGGTCAGGTATTTGATTTTGGTATTAATGCGCTGCACATTCAGCGTTTGCAACTGGCCCGGCTTGTGCAACAGGCATTTTATCCTTTCAACCGCCGCTACTTTTGAGATGGTACCCTGCAAAGTAAAGTTAAGATACCCCTGTGGCACATTAACATCAATTACCGTATGCGTGTTCTTCCGTAAAACCACATCGGCATAAACCGGGGGTATGGTATGCACCTCAAGTTTATATTTAAAAATGGGCGAAATATTCAATGTATCAGGCAGCCCACGGGGGTTTAATGAGTGATACAAATTATATCGCAGCATGCCGCTTTCAGTATCGTAAAAACTCATATTCACATCGGTTTCAGTTGGCTTGCCGCTTTGGTCATTCAGGTTTATCTGCAAGGTGGTTTTGGAAATAGCATCCATTACCGCATCTTTCAACGCCGCCGCAAACTCGTTTGCATTATTGGTATTTACCAGCTTTCCGGCACAACCCAGGCTCTGGTTGCTCTCCGCATCCAGCGACATACCAATAATAAAAGGCCTCAGTATAATATTGTTCTTCTGCAACATCAGCGAAACCCCACAGGCATCCCGGTCGCAGGCATCTTCACCATCAGTAATTACTATCAGCACATTTTTGGCAGGCACCCCGGCAAAATCTTCGGGCGATTTTTCAATGGCATAAACCAAAGGCGTAATACCTTTCGGATGTATATCCTCCAGCTTCTTTTTGATACGCGCCACGTTATTCGAATCAATTGGCACCTCCAGCCTCGAATCATGGCAATTCATATCCGGCTGCGGAAACATATGCCCCAATACTCTCAACCCCATTTCAACATGGGGTATTTGCCCTATGCTATCCGCTATATTATCCAGCGCATTGCAGGCTACCTCCCATTTGGTGCCGCCCTTCCAGTGGCTTTGCATACTCAACGAAGCATCCAATACAAACAGTATACGCTTTCGTTCCTGCGCAAACGCAGGCCGGGCGCCAGTTAACCAAACAAGGCCTGTTGCCAACACATATAAAATCAGTTTGCATCTCATAAATTTAATACTGCTGTTTTGCCTTCATCAACAACAAACTGTTGCGTCCGGGTCGATTCGCTGTGATAATTTTTCTTGGGTTTATATACAATGCGGTACTTGCCCGGCTGCATATTATGGCTCTCGTTTTTGCCGTTTATTTCAAAGCTTTCAATCATTTGCAGCCTGCCGCCCTGCTGCTCCAGGTAAATACTGGCCAGATAGGTGTCCCCGGCAATTAACGACAGCGTGCCATAGTTGGGTATCTTAAAATTATTATCGGCATAGGGCACCAGCGTGGTATCAGCCATTATTTCAGGCGTGGTGAGTATTTCCAGTTTATAATCGCCGGCAAGGTACTTTCCCTGCCCGTTCAAATCCTGGGCACTTAAAATATTGGCAGGGTTGTTTTTCGGCCTCACCAGCACCTGCGCATTGTTACTTGAAATTGAAGCTGCAATGCACTCAACATTCATATCAGCTACCGGTACATCAAGGGCTATAATATTGTGCTTGCCGGGTGTTAGCTCAATATTTTCTTTGCGTATAGATGGGAAAGTATGCAGTTCAAGATCGTAAATCCCCACCGGATCAAGGTATAGTGTGTCAGGATTTCCTTTTTCGTTCATGGTATGAACGAAGTTGTATTCAATTTTACCGGTGTAATGGTCGTACAATGTAAACGGGATATTGGTAACAGTGGGGTTGCCGTTTTGATCAAGCAGGTTTATCTGCACGGTGGTTGTGTTCAGCGTTTGTTTTATAATTACCCCCACAGCGTTATAAAAAGAAGCCTCGCTGTTGGTATTAATAAAAGTGCCCATGCATTTGTATTTTTCATAGGCAATAGAATCAACATTTAGCCCTATAATAAATGGTTTCAGGGTTATTTTTTTCGCCAGCAATTCTTTCGATACTTTGCACGGGTCGCCGCCACAGGTTTCCTCCCCATCCGTTATTAAAATAATGGAGTTCAGTGCATGCAAATCGTCCGGAAAATCGCCTGCCCCCTGCAATATAGAATAAGCAATGGGCGACATGCCCTGTGGTGTAACACGCCCCAACTCACTATAAATTTTTGAAGCATTATTTTTTGCAAACGGGATCAGCAGCTTCGAGTCTTTACAATTATGCACCGTGTTGGGGTTCTGAAAACCAAAAACACGCACTGCAAACTCAACATTCGGGTTTTTATGCTCAACCGAATCAATCAGTTTAAAAAGTAATTGCTTGGCTGTTTCAAATTTCGAAATCTTATCATATTGCTGCTTCATGCTGCCCGAGCCATCCAACACAAAAAGGATGCGGCTTACGTTAGGCTTATAAACCTGCGTTTGCTGGGCAGTTGCTGGTATTGAGTATAAAGTACTAAGTATTAAGACAGAGAGCACCAGCCTAACCAGCAAACAAAGATTGTAAGCTTTTCGTGCAGACAATAAGCCTTTTGTGCAAATCTGAAGTCCGCCTTGGTATTGGCTGCACCCTTCTCTTTTTTCCAAAGAGAAGGGTGTCCGGTATGACGGGATGAGTTGGCCGCTAAGCCTTTTTACTAAGAAGTCTGTTGAACCCATTTCCAGTTTAAAGAACGGAAGTTAAATGGTAATATTTTAATTAATAGCTATGGGCTATGCGCTTTAAGCTATGGGCAATAACTCAAAGCCCAAAGCTCACCGCTCAAAGCTCATAGCCCACAGCTCAACCCGCCTTATAATCTCCCAAAGTTTCAGGCAACTGTGCCAGGGCTGCTGCTGTTTGCTCGGCGTTGGGTGCGGTACCATGCCATTTATGCTCATTTTCCATAAAATCAACACCCTTGCCCATTACAGTATGCATCATAATAAAAACCGGAACTCCTTTACCGGTCCTTGATTTTGCATCAGCCAAAGCAGCAGTTATCGCCTCCATGTTATTGCCGTCCAAAACCTCAATCACATCCCAGCCAAATTCATGCAACTTGGCTTTCAGGTCGCGGTGCGATAATACCTGGTCTACATCACCGTCAATTTGCTTGTTGTTGTAATCTATGGTAGCTATCAAATTATCTACTTTATGGTGGGGGGCAAACATCAGTGCTTCCCAAATCTGCCCTTCCTGAAATTCCCCATCCCCATGCAGGGTATAAACTATACTCTTGTCTTCTTTATTCAGTTTTTTGGCAAGTGCTGCACCAATAGCCACACTTAAACCCTGTCCCAAAGACCCTGCTGCCGAACGTATCCCCGGTAAATGCTCAGCCGTTGCCGGATGCCCCTGCACCCTGCTGTTTAACTTGCGGAAAGTAGCCAGCTCCGAAGGTTCAAAATAACCCGCATGCGCAAGCACACTATACCAAACCGGGCAGATATGCCCGTTTGAAAGAAAGAAAAGGTCTTCGCCCAAACCATCCATGGTAAAGTTTTTATTATGGTTCATCTGGTTAAAATACAAGGCTACCATAAAATCAGTGCAGCCCAATGAACCACCCGGATGCCCGGAGTTAACTGCATTTACCATGCGTACAATATCCCTTCTTACCTGCGATGCAATATTCTTTAATTCCTCAACCGAAGCCATAGTGTAAATTTTCCTCAAAAATAAGAGTGCCGGCATGCCCAACTCAAAAATGTTTCCACCAATGTTGGGAAAGGCAAACTACCGTCCTTACAAAAAAAGCATAGCGAAGTTTATCCCGCAGTTTTGTGCGGGAAGCAGTCCGCTGCGGCGGGTGGTAAGGGCAGCTTGGATTGGCCTTGGTTTCCCCCTTTTGTTTCATCCTGCTTTTCTCGGTGAAGGGGCGGCTGTTTGCATTAACCCTCTCCCTCGGAGAGGGCAGGGCGAGGAGGCGGTTTTGCATTCCCCCCCACATGGGTTTACACTGGTTTACACTTTTTGAGCATTTTTAAAAATCATAGCCCTGATAATCAACAGCTTAATCTCAAAAACAGGCTAATTTTAACAAAAAAATGTAAACCTAAACGATATTCGCAAAATGCTCTAAATCAAGTATCTGTAATTTTGTCTCAATAAATTAGCACTATTTTTAACCTAATGTAAACCAATTTTAGGACAAGACAGGAGAAAGTCTGTCCCGGCTTTTTTGCCGGGAGACTTAGGATGAGGATATTTGCCCAAACATTTTATTTTCGCAATACCGAATTATTATTAAAAATATTAGCACATAGCTTATGGGACGCGCGTTTGAATACCGGAAAGAAAGAAAATTCAGAAGATGGGGTGCTATGGCTAAGGCTTTTACCCGGATAGGAAGGGAAATTGCCATATCCGTAAAAGAAGGCGGGGCAAACCCCGATACCAATGCCCGATTACGGGCAGCCATTCAAAACTCCAAAACGGCAAACATGCCTAAGGAGCGCGTTGATGCTGCCATAAAAAGGGCCTCCTCGAAAGAAGAAAAAGCTTACGAAGAAGTTACCTACGAAGGTTACGGCCCGCATGCGGTTGCCATTGTGGTAGATACGCAAACAGATAACCCTACCCGTACGGTTGCCAACCTGCGTAACCATTTTAATAAACTTGGCGGCACACTGGGAACCCAGGGTTCAGTAGAGTATATGTTCAAGAAAAGGGCGGTTTTCAAATTTAACAAAGGCAGCATAGACCTGGAGGAACTTGAATTTGACTTGATTGACGCCGGGCTCACCGAGCTTTCATCCGAAGAAGGAATAGCCGTTGCACACTGCGAGTTTTTCGATTTTGGCAAAATGACTAAAAAGCTGGAAGAAAAAGGTATTGAAGTAATTGAATCAACTTAAGAAAAAATACCCGACTTTTATAAAGAAGGCCTCTCCGACGAACAGGCAGAAGACGTAATCAAGCTGATTGAAAAGCTGGAAGAGGATGACGATGTAAGTTTGGTGTTCCACAACATGAAATAATAAACGCGGGGTGTT
>CAISWS010000103.1 GCA_903889265.1 uncultured Bacteroidota bacterium | reverse complement strand
TGCAAAGATGAAATTATTTTGTGAAAATTTCGCCAACCGCGCTTTTCTGGAGTTCAAGGCTGTTGATAAATTTCAACAAAACATGCAAAATCAGCTATTTAAGGATAATTCTATACTATTTTGCCCCATTTTGGGCATTTTGAGCACACTTAAAGCAGGTTAACAATTTGCAAATTGAGGGAGGTAAGGCATCCGAAAAACTCCCTGAGTTTGAATCACAAAAAAAATAAAGCCCTATTATTGAATTGTGAAATTCAGTGGAGCGACCTATAAGAATGCCTATCGACTGGTGTGTTTGCTCATAATTATTACCGTGGCCGGCATACGTATTCATTTGGCTGACATACCATTTGAGCGCGATGAAGGTGAATATGCTTACGCAGGCCAACTAATATTAAAAGGCGACCCGCCTTACCACGATGTTTATAATATGAAATTCCCCGGGGTATACTATATGTATGCCCTTTCATTTAAACTTTTTGGAGAGGGGGTAGCAGCCCCCCGGTACCTGGTATTACTGCTGCAATTAACAAGTGCCTGCTTTATCTTTTTGCTGGCCCGCAGGGCAATAAATCCGCTTGCAGGTTGGTTGTGTTCGGCCTTTTTTATGCTACTGAACCTGTCGCTTACAATTTCGGGTTGCCAAGCCAATGCCGAGCATTTCCTGGTAGCATTTTTAGTGCCCTCCATGTTTTTTTTATATCGGGGTATGGAAAGGCAATCATTCAGGGATATCTTCTTTACGGGAGTTTTGCTCACTGTTGCGTGCATTATGAAACAGCACGCCTTTGTTTTTGCTTTTGCTACCGCGTTATGGATCATTTACGTTCAACGGTTCAAATCAGCCGGATATTTGCTTAGCTACATCGCCGGAGGCGCGTTGCCCGCACTGCTTATGTGCTCCTACTTATGGTATGCCGGGGTATGGGACCGGTTTTATTTCCTCACTATTCAGTACGCCCGCGAATATGTAGGCGTATTAAATTACCACCACGGAATATATAACCTTAACAGCCTCAATCAAAACTTCAGGTGCAGCAACCCGGTTCTTTTTTGGTGTTTATTTATCAGTGCCCTGGGTTTATTCCTTCCGGCACAAAAGTCAAAAACAAAAATTTTTCTTATCCTGTTTTTAATTGCTTCAGCAATTGCAACAACTCCGGGCTATTATTTCAGAGGGCACTATTTTCTAATTCTTGTCCCGGTACTTGCTATCCTCATTACTTATACCGCCTTTGCGCTCACGGGCTATTTCAGCCCACAGGTCCGTAATGCGCTTCTTGCTTGCTATGTTGCAGGCAATGCATTTTTTTTTCTGTATTGCCAGAAGGAAGTTTTTTTTCAAATGAGCAGCGATGAAGTTACGGAGTGTTTGTATAAAGGGGCACCATTTGCAGCAGCCCCCAAAGTAAGCGCCTTTATTAAGCACCATTCGGAACCGGGCGACCGCATATGCCAGGTTGGGGTAGAACCGGAGATATTCTTTTTATCACAAAGGCGCTCGGCTTCAGGTTACATCTACATTTATCCCCTGCTTGAACATCAAAAATATGCAGCATCCATGACAGAGGAGTTTATTAAACAGTCCGAAGACTCCAAACCCGCTATACTTTTATACTCTTCCAAATCAGTATTTGAAAATGGCTCTAACCTCGATACCAGGTTATATCAATGGTTTCTTAATTTTAAGAATAACTACAAACTGATAGCTGTATTCCACGCTAAGGCAGATGATTGTTCGCCCATGTCTGTGGTTGACACCATTTCACCATCTGATACTCTTCCGCAGATAACACCACAGATAAAAGTTTACAAAAGATTGGATGCGAGGTAAAACCTATTTCGAAGCCCCTTTTGTTTTTGCAATATATGCATCAACAAGGGAAGCTAAGGTGTTAAGCGAAACAGCCCCATTGGTCAGCACCACATCATGAAACTGCCTGATATCAAACTTATCACCTAACTCTTTTTTAGCCTTTTCGCGCAATTCAAGTATTTTGTTCATGCCTATTTTGTAACCGGTTGCTTGCCCTGGCCAAATAAAGTAGCGTTCAATCTCGTTCTCAATATCGCCTTTGGCATTGGCAGTATTTTTTACAAAATAGTCTATCGCTTCTTCGCGGGTCCAGTGTTTGTAATGTATACCCACATCAGCCACTAAACGGGCTGCCCTGAATATTTCCATAGATAAACGCCCAAAATCTGAATACGGGTCCTGGTACTTTCCAACCTCTTTGCCCAGCTTCTCGGCATATAAAGCCCAGCCCTCAATATAAGAGGTAAAAAATTCATGCCTTCTGAATTTAGGTATGCCTTTCAACTCCTGCGCAATGGCAATTTGCATGTGGTGCCCGGGTATAGCCTCATGATAGGTAAGCGCCTCCATCTGAAACCGGGGCTCGTTATTCATGTTATAGGTATTAACATAATATCTGCCCGGGCGTGAGCCATCTTCAGCAGGGTCTTCGTAAAATGCACCGGCAGCGCTCTTTTCGCGAAACTTTTCCACCTTCATTACCACTAACGGGGCCTTGGGCAATGTGCCAAAAAGATAGGGCAGTTTTACCCGCATGCTATCTATATAAGTATTTGCGTCTTTTAAAAGCGCGGCTCTGCCGTTATCGTCATTGATGTATTTAAACTGAGGGTCACTCAGAACAAACGCATAAAAGTCTTTCAGCGAATCACTTTTAAAATTCACGTTTTTCATAATCACCTTCATCTCCTGCTGAATGCGCGCCACTTCTTTTATACCGGTGTTAAAAACTTCATCCGGTGTCATATTGGTGGTGGTGTGGTAACGTAACAAATAAGCATAGTAATCTTTACCATTAGGCAAATCCCAGATACCATGGCTGCCCCTGGCTTTAGCTTTAGGCTCAAGCTGTAGCCAATAGTTCAGCAATTTTTGGTAGGCAGCCTTTACACTGCTTTTTATAACATAGGCGGCCTGGCCTTCCATTTCTATTTCCCTGTTCTTATTAATATGTAACTTCTCCAGCTTGGTATCAAAATCAGTCAGCAATACATTCGATTCATTATTGCTGTCACAACCGGCAATAAAGCCCTTGATATCATCCGTAACATACTTGAAAGTAAAATAGGGTGGTATAACCCCAAGCGCTTCGCTCTTTTTCAGGTTCTCAATAGTCTGGTCAAACACCTTATCCAGGTCTTTGAGGCGTTGCATGTAAGCAAACACATCTCCCAAACTATCTACCTTATGAACGTTAATTAAAAATGCAGGAAGGTCATCGTGAACCCCACCCATCTGGCTAACTTCATAATTGTAGTGCAGCCACTTTAAACCTTCGCTGTTTCTGATAATATCTTCCTCATACATTTGAACGCTGAGCTTAGTTTGGGCATCAAGCGCGTTCAGGTTGAAATGCTGCATAATATATTGCAGGTTCGCTTTGGCTATATTCAGCTCTTTAACCGCAAATTCATCCGACCGGTCACTCCATTCTCCATAATTGGTTTTAAGTCCCAGGGTGGAGGCCATTTCGGGGTTACGGCCTACGGCCTCATCAAACTTCTTATCTAAAAAGTCGTTCACTTTTTTCGATTCTTCAGCAATCTGTACGGCACTATAAGAATTACCCGCAAACGCCACTTTAACCGAAGCAAGAAGCAAAACAAAACACAGGCCCGACAAACATTTTTTCATAGTAATAACAAATTATAGTTAAACAGATTCTACCTTATTTATTTTGCACAACCAGCTTAAATGTCCGGTGTGCATGGCCTCATGCCTGATGGCGTGGGTAACCAGCATCCGGTTGGTTTTAATACCCCCAAACCCGAAACCCAGCACATTCTCCTCTTCCATTTTTTCATCGCTTAACGTTAAAACATGGGCCATGGTTTTTTCATGTACTTCCTTCAAAGTAGCCATTACCGTTTTCATATTATGCCCGGCATCATGCAAATCGCCGCTGCTTTTAATATTATAACTATCCAGCCAGTCAAGCTCAACGGGCTGACCACCGGTGCCCTTCAAAACAAGGAAGTTCTCAGCCCAGGTAATATGCGACGCCAGCCAGATTACGCTGTTTAACCGAGTTCCGTTTACCTCCCATTGCTTATACGCATCAACCTCCTTTAGCAGGCTGAGATACCAGCGCGTAAGGTCGCGCGTCTTCTGGTAAGTATCGCTCAAAATCAGAGCTTCTTTGTTCAACATACTTTTAGTTAGGTAGTGAAAAACGAAAATACAAGATTAGAAGTAAGAAGCAACAAGCCAATGCCTTTAAGGTATATACCAAATTGTCGAACGAGTAAAAACTCTCTTTTGATTGCACAAGACTCAACCCTTCCGTCCGCGGCGGGGACGGAAGGGGCGGCTGTTTTGCCCTGGTCTCCCCGTTTCGGGGACGGAAGGGGTTGGCTGTTTTGTCTAGTCTCCGAAGCGGGGACAGAAGGGGCGACTCTTCGCTCACCCCCCCACCACTTACAATCCAGGGGGTGGTTTACACTTTTTCAAAAGCATCACTGCTGATTATCAGCCCATTACCATTCCCTCAAACTAAAGCGTAAACGCCCTCTTTCCGTAAATATTGATAAACAACCCATTACAAATTTATATTTTCATACAATGTAAACACCCTGTAAACAGCCCCCGTTATTACAAAAATTTATTTTTCAATCAATTATAAATTTGCTAACCATAAATAAATTTTTCAAAAACCTATAAACCAATTCCACTTATTTAATATATCCGTTTAAACGCAATAAATTTGTTGCACTGCTATAAATAACCTAACATAGAAATGATATAGCAACAGCGCTATCCTTTTCCTTTTACCCACATTAAATACCTCCTAACATTTTTAGCCATTTTTCTTTTCGCAAATGCAGATGCACAGTTCTACGAAGCGCAGTGAGCTTTGCGGTATAATGAATCAGTAGTAGATTTCAGAACAGCCGATACTGTCAAAATCGATAGTCTACCCACTTTCATCTATTTTATTTTGACTAACGC
>CAISWS010000102.1 GCA_903889265.1 uncultured Bacteroidota bacterium | reverse complement strand
TGGCTTCAATACAAAGTTAGCGCTGTTGTTTTTCAGATCCGGGTCAACATTTACCGTAAAAACACTGGCAATAAGGCTATTTTGCGCCTTTGGATCGTTGTCAAAAACGCGCCTTGAAACTTCGATTCGTTTAGGGCTGGCACCTTCGGAAAAGCCGCCCGCCTTAATCACGAGGTCTGCCACGCTCATGCTATCGGCATAGGCAAATTCACCTGGCAAGCGTACCTGGCCTTTTATTGTCACTTTATATCCTGTATGAAGATCGAATTGCGATGCAATGATCACACTATCTTCCCGCTTCAGTAAAATATCAGCCGTGGGGTTATCTAAAACCTGCTGGCCATTGAACGAGAGTTGTTCCCGGCTGTTATCAGGCTTAAGGCGTACAAGATTTCCTCTGTTTGTAAATGCATCGCCTTTAAATCCCCCGGCCCGTTTAAGGAGTTGCGACAAGGTCATGCCGCCAGTTAGTTCATACTGTCCCGGTCTGAAAACCGCGCCTATGATAGTTACCCTGTTTTCGTATCGATCCAAAATCCGTTCCACAACATATTTGTCGCCTCGTAAAGGAATATAGTTTTTGTAATCTTCTGCTGCAATGTCTGTTAGTCGCTTCTCATTATTAGATATTTGGGTTACTTTGACTAATTCCGGGAATGCCTGGTCTGAGAATCCACCTGCAAAAGCGATCACATCCTTTAAGGTTTCACCTGGCAGTATTTCGTAAAGCGCTGGTCTTTTAACTTCCCCCATCATTTGAACCCTTACTTTGTAAGTGGGTACGCGCACCAGATCCTGATCCTGCAAACGAATATTGTCTTTTTGATCGCCTCTAAGCAGGAAATCGTAAATATCTAAGCGGCGTATGACCCGGTTATCCCGGATGATCTCTATTTGCCTGAACGACCCGATATCACTGGGGCCGCCTGCTGAATAAAGTGAATTGAACACGGTTGCTAAAGAAGGCAAGGTATAGGTGCCTGGTCTTACAACTTCGCCAACTATGATCACTTTAATGCTCCTGATATTGCCCAGACTAATTTGAACAGTTGTGCCATTATTAATGGCGTAGTTGTTTGCCAATAAATGACTTTTTATAACCACTGTAGCCTGCTCCATGGTTTTACCTGTTATGTTGATCAACCCGACGCCAGGGATATTGATATTTCCTTCGGCAGAAACAGGCAGTTTCCAGTTTGCTACCGAACGCCCGTACACATTAATATTTAATTGATCACCCGGACCGAGCACATAATTGACGGGGGTGGCAAGGTTCAAATTTGGCTCAAAAGTCAGGTTTTTGTTCCTGAACAGATCAGCACCAAATATTTTGGTCTGCAAAGATCCAAATACATCCGAATTGGGTGCCGATTTTTGCGATGCCCCAGACAAAGAATCCTGGCTGTAATTTAGCTTCCTTCCCTGATTTAAACCGGTGTCGGATAAATCTCCCTGATCGTTGTTAGTACTTTTTACCTTTGCGATTCGTTTTTCGAGTGTCTGAACCTGTTGTGGAGGAAGTCCACGGGTAGCGGCCTCCTGCAACAACTGCTGGTCGCTCATACCTGAGGCCTGAGCTTGCTGTAAAAGCTGTTTTATTTGCGCATCCGAAAGCTCGTTTACATTAG
>CAISWS010000101.1 GCA_903889265.1 uncultured Bacteroidota bacterium | reverse complement strand
GAGCGAGGTAGGAAAAAAAAGGCCGTCATTGCAATGGCGGCCTCTTTTTTTTAGTGCATTATTTCTGCGGCATTGCGGTACATTTCTTCAACGTATTTTTTGTTTCGTTCCATTACGGCCTTGCGTTTTAGTTTAAGGGTTGGGGTTAACTCACCCCCTTCAATAGTCCATTCATCGCTGAGCAAGGTAAATTTTTTGATTTGCTCCCACTTGCCGAAATCTTTGTTCAGGCGGTCTATTTCCGAGTTAATGAGGTCTTTTATTTTGCTGTTGTCAACTACCTGTTTGTTATCGGTAAGTGTAACGCCGTTTTCTTTGGCCCAGTCTTTTAAGTTCATAAATGAAGGAACAATCAGCGCTGATACAAACCGTTCCGATTCGCCCACTACCATAATTTGCTCAATGTAGCGGCTCTCTTTCATTTTGTTTTCAATTACCTGTGGGGCAATGTATTTACCGCCGCTGGTTTTAAACAGTTCTTTCTTTCTATCCGTAATTTTCAAAAATTTGCCATCTACCCATTCGCCAATATCACCGGTATGGAACCAGCCTTCGGCATCAATCACCTCGGCGGTAAGGTCGGGGCGGTTGTAGTAGCCCTTCATAATGTTGGGGCCTTTAGCTAATATTTCGCCGTCATCAGCAAGCTTAATGGTTACATGGGGTATAGGCATACCTACGGTGCCGATAGCGCGGTCTTTCTCCTCAATACGGTTAGCGCAAAGCACCGGCGATGTTTCAGTAAGCCCATAACCTTCCAGAACAATCACACCCGCAGCGCTGAACAACTTAATCAACCGCGGCTGCATAGGTGCAGCACCGGTTACAATAAACTGTACCTCGCCACCCAGCGCCTCCAGCCATTTGCTGAAAACCAGTTTGCGCGCAATACCTAGTTTAAATTTATACCAGCCGCCAAGGTCTTTACCCAGCTCATATTTCAGCCCCAGGTCTATACTCCAGAAAAACAACTTGCGCTTAAAGCCTTCAAGTGCGTTGCCTCTTTCCATAATACGCTCATAAACTTTCTCCAGTAGCCGCGGTACGGTGGTAAAGCAATATGGCCGCACTTCTTTCAGGTTTTCGGCAATGGTTTCCAGGTTTTCGGCGTAATGGATGTGAATACCTTTACTGAGATAGGCATAATACGAAAGCCTTTCAAAGCTATGGCACAGCGGCAGAAAGCTAAGTGATTTTGCGCCTGCCATAAACGGGGTAACCTCTTTTACGCTGGTAATGTTGCTTACAATATTTTTGTGCGTAAGCATTACGCCCTTGGGGTTACCAGTGGTTCCGCTGGTGTAAATAATGGTGGCAAGGTCATCTTCGTTTACCTGGGCTTTACTTGCCGTTATGGCAGCAAGGTCAACCGCCGTGGGCAGACTTTCTTCCAGGTTATTGGCACCCTCAATTTTATCAAAGGTGTAAATCCCCTTCAGGGAGCTTACGCGGCCAACTAGCGGCAATACTTTTTTGTAAATCGCCTCATCGCCCACAAATGCATATTTAATACCGGCATCGTTAAAAATAAACTCGTAATCTTTTTCGGCGATAGTGGGATACATAGGCACATCAACAGCGCCAAGTTGCAAACATCCGAGATCTACAAAGTTCCACTCGGGCCGGTTGTTTGCTATTAAGGCAATTTTATCATCGCGCTTAATGCCCAGGTTCATTAACAACTGGGTTATGCGGTTGGCGTATTGCTGGGTATCTTTAAAGGTGTAGGTTTTCCAGATTTTACCTTCCGGTGTGGTTATTTTGGTTGAAAGGAATGGGAAGTCTCCTTTTTCTGTGCTTTGATTTTCGAGTATATCGAACAGGCGTTTATAGTCCATACTGGGGATTTATAATTTTGTAAGAATGACCTTGCAAAATACAAAACTGGCAATAAATACAGAATAGATTTTTTTGACCGGGGGATACCAGATTGTTGCCTGGTAACCTGTATCTGATAATAGGCCCAACTGCATCGCGTCACATCTGGCAATAATTCCACTGGAAGCGAATATTTACTATGGAAGGGTAAAATAAAAAGTAGCTCCTTCATTTACTTTGCCCTCCGCCCATATTTTGCCCCCGTGGCGGACTATAATGCGGTGTACCAGGGCAAGGCCAACCCCATGGCCTGTAAATTCCGATTCGTTATGGAGCCGTTTAAATACCCCGAAAAGTTTATGCGCATATTTCATATCAAAACCTGCGCCATTATCTTTTACATAATAAGCGGGCATGCTATTAACAGCAGTGAGGCCGATTTCAATCT
>CAISWS010000100.1 GCA_903889265.1 uncultured Bacteroidota bacterium | reverse complement strand
AGTTATAACCCCTGTTGGCAAATTACAAAAGGCTGCTTATCAAACAGGCCTCCTCTCAATGTCGTTAATTTCTCTTCTAATTAATCGTTAGTTAATGGTATTGGGCCTCCTCTTTTTAGCCGATATTGCTTTTACCAGCGTTGCACCCTTTAAAACCTTCTTGCCCGGCTTTAAGCGGGCGGTGGCATTAACCACCGACTCCAGCAATAGCTTTTTTATATATGCTTTGGGCAGGTCTTTTTGTTGTTTAACCGAAAGGTACCGGTACATTTTTCCCCCGCCTTTAAGCAACTTATCAGGGTCGTTTATTTCATGGCCCCTTAAAAAGCCGAAGTTAACGTAGCTGCTATAAACAGCGATAGAGCAAAATACATCACTGGCTTTATCCGAAAGCCCGAAACCAATAGCCAGGGCATTGTAATTATCGTAAATCAACTCGTTACAATCAGGGCATGTGCTCCAAACAAAATCGCGCAGCCATAACGTGATATCCTGAACTTCTTTGGGGAAAACTTCAAGAAATTTTAAAACATCTTTTGTTTCAGATATTGACATAGTGATTGAAAGATAGATAAAAACCGGGGTTGGATTGCGTTATCAGGGTGTTTCACTGCCATTTAATTATATTTGAGAGGAGATAAACTATGGTATGAATTTATTACAAAAGCTTTTTGGAACCGGCACAACAAAGGCAGTAAAAGAGGCGGAGTTGCCTGTTGAGAATAGCTTAAAGACGGATTACAATAAAACGCGTCAGGTCTCGGCGCAGCGAAGCGGTTGTTTTGCACCTTCGGTGAATATGATATTTTCAGAAGACGGCACCATTAAAGTTTGCTGCCACAACCGTGAAAACCTGTTGGGGAACTATCCTGAAAAAAGTATTCACGAATTGTGGCATGGAGAGGATGCGGTATTGTTCAGGCAAAAAATGAAGGAATTCAGTTTTTTATCCGGCTGCTGGGTTTGTACCAATGATTATAACAGGGGCAGTTTTGCCGAAATGCCATCCAGGCATTTTGATAGTTTACCTCAACATCACACTTATCCCACCATGATGGAGTTTTTGCTGAAGAACACCTGCAATTTAGAGTGTGTTATGTGCTCGGGCGAACTTTCATCATCTATCCGTACCAACCGCGAGAAACTTCCTTTACAAAAAAGCCCTTATGGCCCGGAGTTTTTAGAACAAATACAGGAATTTATTCCATATCTGAAGGAAACAAGGTTCAGTAGTTCGGGTGAAGCGTTTTTGATAGATACCAACTTTAAGCTGTGGGAGATGCTGATTGAAAGAAACCCAGAATGTTTAATTGTAGTGCAAACCAATGGAACTATTATGAACGGCCGGGTGAAAGACTACCTTAACAGGGGGAATTTTAAAATCGGGGTTTCACTTGATTCTCTGCAAAAAGAAGTGTTTGAAGCTATAAGAGTAAATGCATCTTTCGAAAGAGTGATGGAGAACATTCAGTTTTTTGCACAATACAGCAAAGAGCGGAACAAACCTTTGAACATATCTACCTGTGTTATGCGCCAAAACTGGAGCGAACTGCCTGATTTTGTAAACTTCTGTAACAGAATTGAAGCGGTTGCCACTTTTCATAAAGTAATGACCCCACTGCCCTATGCCCTGCATAATTTACCGGCAGAGGAATTACAGCATATTTATGATGAACTTTCCAACCACCAGTTTACTGCTAACACCCGTCTTGAAAAGCTGAACAAAGCCCAGTATGAATATTTCCTTTCGGTAATTGCCTCCTGGATAGAAAATGCAGGTAAAAGAAACGAAGAACCGGAAGATTTACGGCACCTGAATACCACCGAACTGAATGCAAAATTTAAATCCAGCTTGCGGACTTACATTTTACAAGGCGACATGCTTGAAAAAGACCGCGAAGGATTATATAAACAGTGCGAAAGCAAAATCGACTACATCATCCAAAACCTTGAGAAAGACCAGCAAAAGAAGGAGTGGCTATTGCTGATGAACTCTATACCGGTGCCAAGTATTTTCCCCGCCATTAAAAATCTAGGCACGGAGAAGTTGTACGAGTTGTCGGTTTTGCGGGTGGAGCAGTATTAATTTTGTAATATTGCCAATCAATAGGCGCATTAAAGTGTTGGCTATTTTTCGTTATTACATATGAGATATTTCACTTTATTTTTCGCCACAGCCCTTCTTTGGCTAATTATAGGCGGATGTAACTCCAATCGCAATAACGGCTCCGTTAAACTGGATATTAACGCAAAGGCTTTTGAGAAAATTTCGGAATACGCTTTTTTTAAAGATTGCACCGGTTTTACCCAGCCCAACAAAGGAGTAATTCCGTTTAAGCTGGTTAACGCGATGTTTAACGACTATTCTTTAAGAGATTGCTTCTTATACATTCCTGAAGGAGGAACTTTCAGTTTCGACTCTTCAAACCTCCTAAACCTTCCACAAGGGAGTTGCCTTATCAATGTGGTTTATTATTGGAAGGATGCCCGGAACATTTCGCTGGGAAAACAGCTGGTGGAAACTCAGATGCTGGTAAACAAACCAACCGGTTGGGATGCTTTGACATACCATTGGACTGCTGATCAGAAGGACGCAGTTCTTACCGATAACGGAGGCAGTAATGCAGTAAATTTTATTGATAAAAAGGGGGGTGTACATCAGCTAAATTTTGTAACGCCATCAAGAGACGAATGCAAAAGCTGCCATTTGTTAATCAATAAAATTACTCCTATAGGGGTAACTGCCGCCAATCTGAATATGGATGTAACAGACTCAACCGGTAAGAAAAATCAACTTGGCCGTTGGATTGATGCCGGCTTGCTTAAAAACTTTAGTCTATCGTCTGTACCGTTGCCAGTCAGTTATGAGGACACTACTAAACCTTTAGAACCTAGGGCAAGGGCTTACCTGAATGCCAACTGTGCACACTGTCATTGTCCCAATGGGCCGGCTTATGTGTCGGGCCTGCTCCTGAATGCCGATAATAATAACAGTTTTACCCTGGGCATCTGTAAGCCACCTTTGGCTAAAGGACATGGCACTTGTAATCTTAATTATGATATTGTGCCTGGTAAACCTGCGGAATCAATTGTAATTGGCCGGCTTTCAAGTGCAGAGTTTGGCGTAAAAATGCCTGAGACCGGGCGAACCCTGGTTGATACTGCCGGGGTGTTGCTTATTTCACAATGGATATCGCAGTTAAAAGGGGAATGTAGGTAATTTTCTCAAAAAAAGCCGCTCCGATGATCAGGAGCGGTTTCTGTTTAATACAAAAAGGGAATTACTTTTTACCGAAGGTGCGCATGAAATTGATGATGTTCCAAACATCTTCATCTTCAATATTCTTTTTGTGCGATGAAGGCATTTCGTCCCTTCCTTTGGTTATTTTGTAAAACAAAGCACCATCAGACTGGCCTTGAAATTTAGCCTGGGTAAAATCAATTAACTCGGTTTTAAGCTCTTCGGCTTTAGGTCCATCGCCTTCGCCCATTTTGCCGTGACAGGATTTGCAATATTTACCCCATACATCGCGGCCCACATCGGTGCTGGCTTTGTCGGCTTTGGCCGGGTTCTTTTTTTGCGCATCAGCAGCTGGCACTACCCATTCTTTGCTTTGGCCTTTTCCCTGGTAAGCGAAAGCCATCAGGCTTATCGCAAGTGCGCCTAAAACGGGCACCACCATAATTTTTGTTGCAGTTTTCATACTTGGTTATTTAATCGTGGTTTATAAAACAGTTTAAAAAAATAGTAATGACATTCAATGCGTTTTTCAGGAACTAACAAATGGTAGTTAAACGTCAGGTTCCGCTATGGCCCAGTTTGCTTATTTTATAAAGACCCGATACAATGTAACACAGGTAACCCCAGATGGCTATTAAAATAGAACTGATAACAACTACCATAAACCATGGCGCGTTGTTCCTTGAGCCTATTAGCGATCGGCTTGCCAACGGATTATCAGAATGAAGCAAAGGGACACCCCATTTCACTGATTTTTCATATTGCACGGTACCGTAATTATCGTCTTCATCCAGTTTTACCACTACGATAAGATTGCCATCCTTATCGCCGGGTATATCGTTCGGAAAGCTTAATTCTATTTGTCCCAATTCGTTGGTATTGTTTAAATCCTTGCCTACAGGCAGCAGGCATAAGGCGCGCTTTACGCCGCACTTTAATGGCATACTTGCGCCAGGTATCATTTTTTTCGTTGCCGCGTCATAAACCATCAGCGTTGCCTTAAGCACTTTGGTTGAATCGTTTTCCTGCTTAAATTCCGCGCTAATAGTAGCGTTCATCACAGCCAGGTCAGCCTCTGCCGATTTGTATTTGATGTTCTTCTCAATTTTTGCATAAAAATGATATTGCCCCGTTGAGTCTTTAAATGCATTGGCATCCGCATCGCTTAAAAGAACCGTTGTTTCACCCATGTGGTCAACTTCCTGTTTTTTATAAAGCTGTTCTTCGTCTGCATCTTTATAAAAGCCAATGGTTACACCCATGCATGGTTCAAATTCCTTTCCTTTTTTGCTATAAGCGCGTGCTTTTATTTCCTGTGCGCCATCCATGTGCTTAATGTAACTGAGCCTGAGTTTAGGTGCAATTTTTTCCTGGGCGCAGGCAATATTACCGGCAACTAAAGCTGAAACTGCAACGAGCATCAGTTTTGTAATAAAAGTTTTCATCGTTCTCATCTTTACAGGTTTTTAGATTTTTCTACCATCGGATTGATTGGATCAGGTTCCAGATGTTGCTCTTCAGCGATTTCCCACATGCTTATAAATGGTAGGTACCGGAAAAGAATTGTAATTACGAGCATAGAACCGGCAAGTGATGCAATAGTGATAGACCATTCATTCCAGGTAGGGAAATAGTGAATTGCCGAAGGCACACCATTTTGTTTAATAGCAGGCAGATACGGGTGAAATAAAGTAGGTATCACAATCAGGTATCTTTTAAACCAGGCACCTACAATAACCATGTTGGCCACAATAAAAAGCGGTAAGGGTTTTCTTCCCTTTTTAAACAGCATTACTAATACCGGTATCAGCACTCCGAATATCTGCACTCCCCAGAACATAGGGGCAAAACCACCTACAAACAAATCCTGTATCAGGCTACGTTCGCCTTCCATCATTTTAAAAGCCGGGGTAAGGTATTCATTGATAGTAAAATAAGTGTATACCAGAGATAGCATCACCAGCAGCTTACCCATTTTATCGAAAATATCATCTGTCAGGTATCGCTCCAGTTTATAATACCGGCGGGCAATATACATCAGCGAAATAACCCCCGCTGCACCTACCACAAAAGCACCAGCCACAAAATACGGCCCAAAGTTAGTACTGTTCCATCCGCCCCGTAGCGTAGAGGCGAACAACCATGATGTAACCGTATGGATGCCTAAGGCCACGGGTATAATTACAATCGCTAATCCATTCACTGATTTGTGAAGAATTTTATATTGAGCCTCACTGCCGGTCCATCCTAATGAAAGAATTTTGTAAAGTTGGTGCTGCCATTTGGGAATGTCCTTCATTTTATCTCTTAGTAGTGCCAGATCAGGAAGAAGGGGGATGTATAATAGCAGAATACTGATGGCCAGATAAGTGCTAACTACCAGTACATCCCAAACAATGGGTGATTGTATTCTTCCGTAAATAAACAGGTTCAAAATGCGGTCGGGTCGGCCCATGTCAACAATGATGATAAGGCCGGCAAACATAATATTGGCTACTGCTATGATTTCAGCAATGCGGGTTAACGGGATGCTCCATTTGGCATTGCTGAGTTTAAGTATGGCGCTTATTAATGAGCCTACCAGGCTGATGGCAACAAAAAATACGAAATTGGAAATGTAAATGCCCCAACTGACATAGTTGCTCATGGCAGTTACGCTAAGGCCATCTCTTAGCTGGAAATAATAGGAGACAAGTCCGTTCAAAACAATAAGCACCAATAGTGTGGTCCACAGCTGTCCGCGAAGGCCAAACTTTCGTGGTTGAAGGTCTTGTGTTAGTTCATTTATGGAAGTGAGCGTATTCATTTTCTTGGGATTTAATGGTGATGGGTTTCTTCAGTTTTGTCGTCAAGGTGTTTATCTGTTTCATCAAAAGGCACCAAACGGTTAACAGCCGGCAAATAATAAACATTAGGCTCGGTGCCTACTTCTTCCATATAACGGTAACCTGCACGGTCTTTTATTAGTTGAGAGAAACGGAATGTTTCGCTGCCATTGGTAACTGTATCCTCGTTCAAATCACCGAAAAAGTAAACGCCGTTGGGGCAGGCCTCGGCACAGTGCGGAAGTTTCCCCTCTCTTAACATCTCGGGGCAGAAGTCGCATTTTTCAACCGTGCCTTTTTTTCTTGGTAATCCTTGCTCGGGGTCATAAACAACACCTTCAAGCTCTTTATGATATTCAGGCTCGCCCCAGTTAAATACGCGTGTGGAATAAGGGCAGGCGGCCATGCAAAACCTGCAGCCAATGCAGCGCTCGTTATCAATAAGCACAATGCCGTCTTCGCGTTTAAACGTGGCATCTACCGGGCAAACAGCTACACAAGGTGGACGATCGCAATGGAAACAGGTTTTGGGCATCCAGTAAGGCGCGGTCTCTTTTGAGTCCTGCATTTCGTAAACATTCAGCCACTGGCGGTCACCGGGTATGTAGTGGTTCTTGTTACAACTTTTCTGGCAAGCCAGTGCGTGTTTGCACCGGGCCAGGTCAATCACTGCAACCCATTTACGCCCTTCAATGCCTTTACGGGCCCTTATCTTTAGTGCATTGGTTTCTTCCGCCTTTGACATAGACGACAGCTTCAAAGATTTTTTATCAACGTGAACGAGTTTTCCATCAGATGATAAAAGGGTTACGGTTTCACCACCGCACATGGGGCCTTCCTGTGCATTCAGCACAAAAGGGATACTATTTAAAGCAGCAACTGCGCCTGCGGCAACAGCCCCTAACTTTAAAAAACTTTTTCTTGAAAATTTATCTGATTCCATACTTAATGTTTCTGATTGGTTAAAGATTTTATTATGGACGTGTAATTTGAATTCATCAATGGCCCCGCAAGTTTACGGAGCTTCAATGCCTAACTTCCTGAGTAGTGTCATAATACAATCTGAGTTTTGGCAGGTTAGGGAGATATTTGCCAATGGCGAAGCAGGAGAAATTTTGATTAGTACAAACACTTGTTAGAACATGAAATAGTAGTTGTTGTAACAAGCATTATAATCAGGTGGGGCAAAAAGAATTTTATCCATATAATGAATGTTTTTCGCCACCGCTTGATTCTGATATCCCTGACCTTTCGAATGTTTCCAGGGATGTTCCGGAAGCCAAATTAAAAGTTAAGCCATCTCAGCCTGAGATTTAGTATTAATGGTACCGGTGGAAAAATTTAAGGGTTGGAAATAATAACGCCTGTCTTTTATAATAATTACTAATGCAGTTTTAGTAATAAGAGCCACATACAGAAGTAAGTATTTACCAATGAAAGTGAATTTTTTTCTCCTTGGATTAAAAGATAACAGTTGTTCGTCAGCAAGATGTTTAAATACGCCGAAGATTGACGTTAATCACGTGTTTCCCTGAGGTATGTTATATACATCATTAATATTTCGAGCGTCCTTTGCTCCCGGAATTTATTTATAACCATCAACCAAAAAACAAAAGTCATGAAAGCAAAAGAAGTAAGAAGTTCATGGATATATATAGTTGCCGTAGCAATTATAGGTATATCCGCAATTACAGTGATAACATCTTCCTGCAAGAAAACAGAAACCGTTACACCAAAAACCCTGGCAAGTTCAGGAACAGATATTATTGATATCGGAGATAGCACAGCGCCAACAGCTCTTAATTACTCATTAATGGCCCATCCTAATTATAAGCTTGACCAGGTGCATAGCAATTTAGGATGGCAAACCTATTTCCAAAACAACAACGCCCTCTTAACAGGCCGCTTTAATATGTTTAATACTTCCATTCACTTTGACCAGGCAAACCCGCAAAATACAGTTATTGCAGCATGGGTTGATCTTTCTACATTCAATACCGGCGAACCCGGCAGGGATGGAACCGGAGGATGCGGGCCAGCAAACATGGGTATCAAATATGATACTATTGCTGGTGTAACAACCGTAATCCCAAGTACCGATACTGCCTGGTTTACTTCAACAGCAGGAAATTGTCAGGCATTTGGAACGGGTTATGTTGCCCATGGTAATTTGCACTTCCGCAATATTGACCATGCCGTTGATTTATATTTTAACTACGGTGGCCAGAAACAGGAGACTACCAGCACCGGTACCATGACCCAATGGGTTGGTTTTATCGGACAATTCCAAATGCAGGCGAATACCTGGTATGGAGTTAGCCTAAGTGATGCCATAAACGATTCAGTAACTGTGTTGGTAAACTATAATGCATACTATAATAACACCGTTAAGCACCCATAAGCAATACGTATTTTAAAAATTATTAAAACTAAAAAACTCATAAAACATGAAAACAATAAAATTAATAGCAATAGGTATTCTGGCTGTTCTGGCAATAACTATTTCTTCCTGCAGTAAAGATGCAGGGTTCGATGGTAATTCAACAATTAAAGGTAATGTTACCAATGCAGCAGGCGTCCCGTTGGTGGGAGCTGTGGTGTCCATCAACTTCGGTGCAACTGCCCCAACAACAACTTTCAACTATTCAACGGTAAGCGATGCCAGCGGCAACTATTCGTTTAACGACTTGCAGAAAGGCAATTATTACGTAAGCGCTACTTATACAGATAACATCGATATGGGTCAAAGCATCGTATTACGTACCGGTGGTGCTGTTGTTAATTTAGGCGCTAACAAATCATCTGCCACTGTTAACATGGTATTGCAATAGTTAAAATCCCCCAGGATAAATGAAAACGGGGCAAGCGCAAAGGCTTAACAAGCTCAAAAGCCTTGCCCCGTTTTTTTCAGCAGTGCAACTTTGAATCTATGAATACCAATTCAGAAAAAATGAAAAAAATTGATAAAAACAAAACGGTGTTTGGGGTATTGCTCTCCTTGCTTGTGTTAATCTCCGCCTGCAAGTATGATGTTATCCCTACCCCGCCCGGACCGGTTGTTCCAAAAGCGCTTGACACCTTGGATGCCGTTTACGTAAGCACATCACCCAACTCTCTATCAAGTGCATACTGGGCAACTGCAAATTACCATCCGGTAACCTGTGTTAATCTTAGTACCGGAAACCTGTATGGCGATGGATTGCTGAATATGACTGGGACCTTTACCGGGGTGAGCGATTTTTACGGAGGCAAATCGCCTGACCTGATTATGAAAGCCGCCTATGACAGTATTAACCTTTACATATTACTTGAGTGGAACGATTCAACATTAAATATTGCCAATTCCAATTGGTATGTGAATGGCAACCCCGACCCGCTTAAAGCCGATACTATCAGCGAATGGACTTCCCAAAAGAACAACGATAAAGTATCTCTTGCCTGGGAAATTCAACCTGCCACCGGTACAGGAGGGACTTTCAGCACTTCGGGATGCGCTGCTACCTGCCATAGCGGGGGCCAGATGGGACTAACATCCGGTAGTGTAGATATCTGGAACTGGAACCTTGCACTTTCAGAGCCCATGGGATATGCCAATGACATGGTAATTACACCTTCATCCGGATTAACTTACGATGCCGGAAATCCAACTTTTGCCAGAAACAGCAATAATTCTTCCAACCGAAGTGGCCCTGCATTTAGCTGGAACGGCGTTTTGCAAAGCATTGTCAGAGGTAACGGAAAAACATCTATCCTCGATCCTTCATTCTTCCTGTATAATAAAACGCCTCTTAGCGGTGATGTTTATGGTGGAGACACTTCTTATCATAACGCAGTTTACGGTTGTTGGAATTGCCATGGTGCAGTAGGCGAAGGCAATGGACCGCTGGATGCCGGAGTACCTTTTCTCAACAACGCTAACATTGGCAGATATTCATTTCAATCCTTCGCTGCATTTTCCAGTGCCAGCACCACTGCACCACATGATGGTGCCCCATATTGGGCACAAATGACACCAGCCCAGCAGCTTGATGTTTACACATACATATTGGGAATAGCAGGTGTTCCGGGATACTATCTGCAGGAGCCAACCGGCAGCAATGCCGATATCGTTTCCACTTCTAATGTTAACCTGGTAAATGTGTCATCTTTTAAAAACACGCAGTATAAAGTTTTGCTTGTGAGAAAGCTGAATACCGGAAATTCTGACGATGCGGTATTTAACCCTGTCCAAAAACCGGTGGTCACATTTGGTGTGGCGCTTATGGATAATGACGGAATTAACCATGTCGGTTCATTTAAAGAAACACTCCAATTTTTGAAAAAATGAAAAACTACGAAAAATATATTGGCATGCTGATGATTGCTTTCGCAATCACCTTTTCATCCTGCAAAGATGATGCGTATGTGGTGCCGACGGTGGTAATTAGCGGCTCTGTAAGTTTTGATACAATTGTACAGCCCATACTTAATTCAAACTGTGCTATTAGCGGCTGTCATGTTGCAGGCGCCCAGGCTCCGGATTTGTCGGCGAGCAATGCATTTAATAACTTATGGCAGTATGCTTTGGTTGATACAACAAGCCCCACAACCTGCATACTCTATGAACATCTTACCGGCACCGGGGGGCAGAGCCTGATGCCGCCTGTAGGGGCGCTGTCGCCGACACAGAAAGGCGAGATTCTTGCCTGGATTAAACACGGAGCACAAAATAATTGAAAAAAATAAACTACATATAACATGCTAACTCATATTAAATTTATTGCTATCGCTGCTATCCTTTGCCTGGGCACTAATCTCAAGGCGCAAAAAAGCGATGCCGTGCCTTCTGATTCAACCGGAGCCCCTAAAAAGGTGAAGAAAGACTTTAAACCTGTAAGGCCGGCGTTTGCAGCTGGTACCATGCTAAACCAGCAAACCACTCAGAATCTGAAGAGGAATACGCTGGAATTTATGATGCAACACCGGTTTGGAAATTTCCAGAATGGTTATCAGGACCTGTTGGGTGTTTACGGAAGCGCGAATATCCGTATCGGGTTTGATTATGGCATTATTGACCGCGTTCAGGTGGGTTATGGGGTTACTAAAAATAACCTGACGTCCGACTTCATGGCCAAGGTTATGATACTACAACAATCGAAGAATAATCTGTTCCCCGTTTCTATCAGTTATTTTGGCGATATCGGTATCGCCGGTGCAAAAGATACTGTCCAGTTTCCAAAGGCGGTGGACAGGCTCTCTTACTTCCACTCCATTATTATTTCGCGCAGGTTTACCGATTGGTGTTCGGTGCAGGTATCTGCCAACTATTCGCACTACAACATAGTAGCGGAAGTTGCCGGAACCCCTCATGATAATTTTGGTATAAGCGGCGGGGCAAGGTTTAAAATAAGCCCGCAATCTTCTATCCTTGTTGAGTT
>CAISWS010000099.1 GCA_903889265.1 uncultured Bacteroidota bacterium | reverse complement strand
GAAGAAGTGGAGTGGAGCCCATATGCAAAAACCGGTGGTGCGCTGGAAATTAATGAGCTTTTTATTGTTGATATTAAAAACAAACGTCAGATAAAAATTGATGTGGGCAATGATACTGCACAATATATTTTCCCTTTGGGATGACGGCCTGATGGCTCAGAAGTTATGTTTATGAGGATGAACCGCCAGGGCAATAAACTGGAGTTGTTAGCGGCTGACCCTAATACTGGCACCAACAGGGTTGTTGTTGTTGAAAAGCAAAAAACATTTGTTTGCGGACTAGACTTCATCATAGAAAAATGGAAGAAACAATTTCCCTTGCTGAAAAATGGAAAAACATTTATCTGGCTATCCGAAAGAGATGGATGGAAACATCTTTACCTCTACGATATAAGCGGCAAACTAATCCGGCGTTTAACGGAAGGGGCGTTTCCAGTTGCAGAAGTAATTAAAGCCGATGAAAAAGCAGGTTGGGTTTATTTTACCGCCAATGCCGAAACAAATCTTTATGCTACTAACCTTTACCGGGTAAATTTTGACGGTAAGGAATTTAAAAAGCTTACGGAAGCCAGCGGTTCGCATTATATTCAGATGTCTCCATCGGGCCAATTTTTTCTCGATGCACATTCAAGCCCCGATCGCATTCCGTCTGTGGAAATGCGCAGCGCTGATGGCGGGTTAATGCAGGTGCTGAGAACGGCAGATACCAGTGCACTTCATCAAACAGGGTTCAGGCCGCCTGAAAGTTTTATTGTTAAAGCTGCAGATAGCGTTACCGATTTGTATGGTATACTATATAAACCGGTTGACTTTGACCCGAACAAGAAATACCCCGTAATAGAGTTTATATACGGCGGTCCTTTTATGACTATTGTGCCCAATGGTTTTTTTCCTGCTACATCATTGACCGTGCAGGCACAGGCTATGGCACAACTGGGTTACATTACTTTTTTAGTTGACGGAAGGGGAACCACCGGGCGCAGCAAAGCTTTTCAGGATGTGGTGCATGGAAATATCGGCAAGTACGAAATACCGGACCATGTAGCAGCGCTAAAACAATTGGCAACCGGGCGTCCTTTTATGGATACCAGCCGGGTAGGTATCTATGGCCATTCATGGGGAGGCTATTTTGCGCTTCGTGCCTTATTGACCGCCCCCGATGTTTATCGTGTGGGGATTGCCTCGGCACCCGGTGACTTAACCGAAGGGGCTGAGATCAATGAGCCTTATATGGGGCTGCCAAAAGATAATCAACAAGGCTACGAATTTGGTACCAACACAAATCTTGCAGCGAACCTAAAAGGCAAACTCCTTTTTATCCATGGTACCAGCGATGTAAATGCGCCTCTTTCAACAACAATAAGAATGATTGATGCGCTGATAAAGGCTGGGAAGCCTTATGACCTGGTATTGTTACCCGGACAAACCCATTTTTTTGAAGGGTCAGGTGAGAAGTATGCGAACGACGCAGTACGCCGTTACTTTGATGAAAATTTAAAAAAGGTGAATTAAAATTAGTAACGCCAATGGTATTTTCGCCAATCCGAAAACTGGCAAATGGCTTGATAAAAAAATACAGAAAATACAAAGCCCCGTTCACCAACCAGGCAAACGGGGCTTAGAGTAAAAATGAAGGCTTCAGCTATTTTGCTGAAAGCTCCTGTGCGGCTTCGGCTATAAAAGCTGCAACTTTTTCGGGTTGAGAAATGTAAACAGCATGGCTACCTTTTACTTCTGTAACCTTTGTATTAGAGCGTTGATACATGTTACGCTGAATATCGGGGTTAATGCTTTTATCTTCCGTAGCTATAACTCCGAAAGCAGGTTTATTTCTCCATGCTGCATTGGTAACAGGGGTTACAAAACACTGGCCGTAAAAAGCCCCGTGCGATGCATACATAAATTCGGCGTCTTCTTTACTAACATCACCGCAGAAACCTGCATGGTATTTTGCTTTATCATAATAAACAATGCCTTTTTCGTTTGGAGGCAGCACTCCGTTTTCGGCAGCGGGTTGGGCAGATTGAAACCATTGTAAAGCGGTTTCATTATTATCAGGCTGAAAGGCGGCTATATAAACCAGGCCTGCCACATTAGGGTGGTTACCTGCTTCGGTAATAACTACCCCGCCCCAGCTGTGGCCTGCAAGTATTGCGGGGCCGTCCTGTGCATCAAGCGCAAGTTTGGTTGCAGTTACATCGTCAGCAAGAGAGGTTAAAGGGTTTTGAACAACAGTTACGTTGTAGCCCAGTTTGGTAAGGTTTTCGTAAACGCCTTTGTAGCCTGAGCCATCGGCGAATGCTCCGTGTACTAATACTACATTTTTTACGGCCGGTTGGTTTGCTTGAGTTTTCATTTTGTTTTGATTTAAATGGTTATTAAAAATTTGATGATACAAAGGTGCAGCGAAAGCCAGGCCCGGTCAGTGAGCATATTTCCCGATAAGTTGCGATTATTTCCCTTTGTGCTGCAAAACCCCATTTGGGACATGGCTTGCAGCCGGTATACTAAGCTGGCAGAGCCCGGCTCTGCGATTTATCAATACTATCCGCCGGTGGCACCGGGTTGCGATGCCCCAATCAGCAACTATGTCAACTCACTTTTTTTACTGAACTTTACCTGTATCAATTTGCCCTATGAAAGTAGTACTTGCTTTAGCCCCCGTTTGGGATTCTGTAACCCCGCACCTGGCTATGGCTTTCCTTAAATCAAGTTTGCAACGGGCAGGGCACGATTGCAGGTGCCTTGATTTTTCGGTGCAATTCCGTCCCATTATGGTATCGGCGCTGGGCGATGTTGGAGCGGAGGAATACATTCAACAGCATCCAAAACTTTATAAAAACTGGGCCAGACAAATAGCTGATGAGAAGCCTGAGGTAGTGGGCTTTAGTTTATTGGGCTCAAACATTTCTAATTCTGTCCTGGTGGCCAAAGAGCTGCGCAATCTGATGCCGGGTGTTATGATAGTTTGCGGCGGCCCAAGCCTTACCCGCGAGAACATGGGGTGTATTGATGAGGCATTTACGTTTTCAGACTACGTAATTGAAGGCGAAGGCGAAAAGGCCCTGGTAGAATTTGTAAATTGCTATCAGCAAAAAGATGATTTTACAAAATTAAAGCAGCTTTGGTTTAAAGACGACAGGGGAGAACTGCAATACACCGGCCATACCAATTTGCAGAATATTGACGAAATACCTTATCCCGACTTTACAGATTTTGACCGCAAGGCTTATGCCTCACCGGATAAATTACCGTTGCTGTTTTCGCGCGGTTGTATACTGAATTGCAATTACTGCGAAAATAAATGGAACCACCTTACACAACGTTCAAGAAGTGGCCGGAATGTTTTTGATGAGCTGAAACACCATGTAAATAAATATAATATTAAGGAGTACATGTTTAATGACGACTCTTTAATTTCATCAAAAACCATGCGGCAACTGGATGAATACTGCGACCTTACCATTGCCGAGGGATTAGTAATGCCATGGAGTGTTTACGGAACCCGGGTTGAACGCCTGATTACGGAACCGTTTTTGAATAAGTTAAGAAGGTCGGGTATGGAGCGGGTATCGCTTGGGGTTGAAAGTTTCTCATCGCGTGTGCAGAAGGAAATGGGCAAATCTTCCAGGTATGATGATGCTGATAAAATGTGCCGCATGTTTGCCCAGCAGGGTATAAGGACCGAATCATGGATTATTTATGGATACCCTACTGAAACGGATGCCGATTTTGACGAAACCCTGCAGTGGTTCATCCATAACCCCGAAATATTAAGCCATGTAATTGCCAACGCCTTTGGCCCCAATGCAAAATACATGCACGATAAACCGGGCATGGTAAAATACCTTTCAACGGCAACCGGCCATTGGCAGGGGCTTGAAAGCACTTTGGAAAAACGTAAAAGCCGTTTCCTGCAGTTGATGGATGTACTTGAATCTATCCGCCAATCGCGCAAAGGGGCATTCAGTTTCCATGTGGGCGATCCACTTTATGTAAAGTACTTCCACACCTGGACGAAGAAGGACAAGGATTTTTTGCTGGACCAGTGGGAAAGAATTGAAGCCCCTGAGATTTATAAAGCCAAACATGTTTCGGTTTTCAGTAAGGTGCTTAAAGTACTGGGGGTAGCTGAGCCGGAAATTAAAGTCCACTCTTTTATTAAAGCACCGGTGATAAGAAAAGAAGACCTGAAGGTTGGCGAGATAGAGGAAATGCGTAAAGAACTTTATGCGAAAATAGAGCAGCAACTGGCTAAATCAAAAACGCTTTCATCTGACCAGCAAAAAGAAAAACTACAGCACTATATCGAAATTATTGAAGGCATTAAAATACACTTAACAGATAATATTACTGAGGAGATATTTTTTGCCCTGGCCCTGCACGGCCCAATAACCACCATGCTGCACGACGTTGATACCCATGCCCCCGAATACCTGGCACAAGGTACGCTGGAGGCTTCAGCCAATTACAAGATACCCAACTGGTCTGCGGCTTAGTAATTTGTATTGGCAGGTAAAGTGCAAGCTGCTCCGGCTTTACAAATTCATAAATCGCGGCAACCATCTTTCACATGCGGGTGAGTAAATTCTCAAATTATGTATATTGCGGTTAAGCAACAACCGGTCTTTAAAATGAAACTGCCGCAGATATACGCATTGTTTATATTAATACTTTGTCCCTCCAATACCCGAACCGGTAAAGAAGATAAAGACATGTTATTGGTTCAGGGCGGAACCTACTTTATGGGTTGCCCCACCGACCTGAAAGAAACCTGTGGTTTGAACCTGAAACCACCCCAGCCGGTAACGCTCAGGAGTTTTAAGATGAGCAAATACCTGGTTACTGTAGCCCGGTTCGAAACATTTATTAATTCGTCTAAATATGTAACTGATGCCGAAAAGAAAGGCAGCAGCTCGGTTTGGAATGGTAAGGAGTGGATTAACGGACATGGGATTAACTGGCGCCATAACGCTACAGGCCAGCCATATGCTGAGGGTGAAAAGAAAAAATTTCCGGTTATAAATGTAAGTTATAATGATGCGCAGGAATATTGCCGGTGGTTAAGTGTTGAAACCGGCAAGCGTTTCCGCCTGCCAACAGAAGCTGAGTGGGAGTACGCCGCACGGGGAGGAAATAAAAGCAGGGGGTACCGCTATGCGGGCAGCGATACTATTGGCAAAATAGGTTGGTATGCTGTTAACAGCAGCGTAACTACCCACCCGGTTGGGTTAAAGTTACCAAATGAATTGGGTATGTACGACATGACCGGCAACACTTGGGAATGGTGCAACGACTGGTTTGGCAGGGATTTTAAAACCACGCCGGTTGAAAATCCACAGGGGCCGGCTACTGGTACTACAAGGGTATTGCGCGGTGGTTCATGGCGGAATGCAGATGAATATTGCCGCCCGTCTGTTAGCGTAGGCAATGCGCCCGACTACCGGGGAAATTTTATTGGGTTTAGGGTGGTGGAGGATTTGTAAGGCATACGGGTAATTTCAGGCTATTAGTATGCTAATCGCAATTAAAAAGGATGTTTTTTGTATTTATCACCCGTAATGGAGGTAGTTTTATTGCAAAAAGCACAAAACCCAAAAAACAGGCTAACAGGACAAGCCCTTGAAATTAAACCAATAGAGAATAATGTATAATGTTATGAGAAAATATGTATTTGTGTTAACCATGTATTTGTTTTTTAATCAGGCTACCGAAGCAGGAACAGGGGCTCTGCGTTACAGCGACGTGGTTTTCTCCCGTGTAAAAACAGATAGTGTTGTTTACTGCACGCAAGATGGCATATCTCTTTATATGGATGTGTACCAGCCCGCAGGTGATACAGCCAGGCAAAGGCCGTTGATAATCCTGGCGCACGGCGGTTCTTTTATACATGGCAACAGAAAATCAGATTGCATACCCGACCTATGCCGCGAACTTGCCAGCCGGGGCTTTGTAGTGGCCAGCATTGATTACCGGCTTACTACTTTGCCGGGTATGGCAACAAAACGCCATGCTTTTAACGCGATGATGAAATCAGTTGCTGATGGACGCAGTTGTGTACGTTGGTTTATAAACGACGCTGCACAGGGCAATTCTTTTGCCATAAATCCGGCACAAATATTTTTTGGGGGCAGTTCTGCCGGTGGAATACTGGCAGAGCATTTGGCATATATTCATAATGCGGCTCAATGTCCGGCACCGCTTTCAACTGCCGTGGGTAAATACCTGCCCGATACCGGTGCCTTGCCTCCGCATGCCATTCGTGGTTGTATAAGCCTGGCCGGTGCTGTGCTCGATACTAACCTGATTGGTGCCGGTGGACCTCCCGTGCTGCACATACAGGGCGATGCTGACCCTATGGTGCCATATGGTTATCAGCGCCCCGTTCATAAGCTGGCGCCTTTTAAGCTGGCAGGCTTAGGGGCAAGCAGGCCAAGGTACAAATCGCAGCATATTGACTTTAGCGAGTATGTATTTATCAATGGCCCACATACTCCATGGGATTATGATAGCAAGGCATTTAAGATAGTAGTAGAACAGATTGTATCCTTTGCAAACAGGGAGATGAAATAAACCCGGGGTTAACACTAATCATCCAACCCTTTCCCATCCAGAATTTGGGGTATATATTTTTCAACCCTTGCCTCGCGGGTTTTGGATTGTTTGGGTTGAGAAAAATGAAAAAGGTAGGCTCTTTGCCTTCCAGGGGTTAATGCTTTAAAGGCATTTTTTAAGTCAATGTCTTTATCTAACATTTTTTTAAATTCTTCAGGCATCGGGTATTCTGAGGTCTTTTTTAACTCCACTTTCAATCCCTTTTTTTCAACTGCAATAGCCTCGTGGATGTAGGCTTTCAGGACAGGAGCCAGCTTAACTATTTCCTTAACATGGGTGAACCGAATTTGGCGTGCGGACTGCACATTTTCTGTTTGTTGTATCAAAATTCTTTCAGTGTCCTTTAGTAATGCACCTTTCATAAACAAAAGGGCACAGTATTCTTTAAACCCATGTATTAATACTACGTTGCTTTTTTGAAAAGTATAGCAGGGGCAACCCCATTTTAATTCTTCGGTCAATACGCACGCGAGTGCAATTATCCTCAATTGTTCATATTCCCGCTGCCACTTACTTTCTTTACTAAAAAAGAAATCAACTTTTGGGTTTGCGTTACTACTTTTCATAGTGTATTGTTTTATCCAGCTTTAATTGTTACTCAGTCTTTCAGATTTGACAAGTTTTTAGAAGTTGTCAAATCTAACCTTCATCAATAACAAAACCCGGCATGAATACTTAGAAAATTAAAATACTCCACTGTTTTTGTGGTTTGGCCCGGAGGACCTGCACCCGGCACAATATCGCTGAACTGCGATGCATATTTGTCTGCCACAGCAAGGCATTGTAGCCGGTAACCTACCGAAAAATTGAATGAGGAATTACGGTTGATAAACGCCTTTAATCCAACCTGGCCCTCAACAAAACCACCACCTACCAGGGCAGGGGTGGGGAAATCAAGGTAAAAGGAATAACCTGTTTTAGCACTTAAATAAGGCGATAATCTTTTGCTCAGAAACGAAGCCCTCAATTCGCAATATACCGGAATCATAATGGCAGACTTTGAGTTACCCTCATTCAGCAAAAGGCCTTTATTCCCGGTTGCTTCAAGGCCAGTGCCGGCCCCTACATAGGCATGCCGATCGAATTGCCATGAATTAACCGTTTGATAGCTGAAGAACATCTTGTTGGCGGAATGGCCTGATAATCCTATTAAAGTACCAATTTCATCGGTAGAGATGTAACGGGTATTCCTGGTTTTTTCAAAATCGAATTTTCCTTTGATAATTGTTGTTGTATCGGTTTGGGCATTAGCGTTTACCAGAATGAGTATCAGACTTAATGGGAATAGTAGTTTTTTCATTTTACAGCAAGTTTAAGATGAGCACTTTCATTTTAAAGATAATGAATTGATTTATTCTCCGCCAATGGGAACCATTTTGTTTTCCGGCTCATGATCAGGGTCATAATTTCCCATAATGTTAAAAGCTGCTTTAAACACAACCCTACAAACTGAGCCGCGTAAAAGCAATAAAAGATTTGTATGAAACTCTCGCGTTACAACCACCAATACTATAGTGCCCTGCATACCATTTTTACCGTTGATTATCACCAGATAAACCAATATGTATTGGACCTTTATTCGCGTCCCAAACAGTTTATTAGTGAAACAGGGCCATCTTTAGACCGCTTTTTAAGAGAATATACCCTGCCTGGTGCTCCCCGTAGTGCTGAATTGCCTACCGGGGTTATACTTGATTTTATAGGCCAGATTGACGAGTTTACTACCGAAACCACGGCATTGTTTGATGAGCATAAAGTCCATACGGATGAATGTGCCAAATACATGCAGAAGGTATCGGTGTTAAACAGTGTACAGAGTAACAATGCTGAGGAAATAACTCCCGAACTGGCAGATATAACTGCAGATTTGATATATGTGCACGAAGGCCTTAAACGCATTAAGGAAAGGGCCGACTCCATGGCTGAACGTCTGGAAAAACTGGAAAGCCGTTGGGCTACCATGAAAAGTGCCATCAACCGGTAATTAGGAATATAAGTAAACGCTAAGGCAATAAGAAACCGCAAAGAGGCAAACCCTTTGCGGTTTTTGTGTTGTTAAGACTGCCTGGCAGCGTTTTTTTTATTACTAACATACAATGCGCGCGCTGTAAAATAGCCAGCAAAAAGCCGAACTATTTGTATGTTATTACGAATAACAACCTGAAACATAAATTTACACGGCATGACTTTAGAATTACAATTTAAACATTATTGCTGCGTACAGCATGATTTTGCCGAAGCCAATAAACTGGTAGATAGTTATGTAAGAGACCTGTACGAACTGCCCAAAAAGTTTGTTGAAAGCACCGTGCCGTCACTTGACAGATACATTAAAGAATACTCATTTCCTGAGGGTGAAGCAAGAAATATAACCCCCTATGAAGCTGTTATAGATTTTATTGAGCAGTTGGATAACTTTACGGAAAACACATTTGCCCTATACGAACAGCATAAGCAACATGCTGACAAAAGCCAGAAATATTTGAGCAAGGTTGAATGGCTCAGCCGCAAATCAAAGGACAAAGCAGTAGGAGAGTACGCTGATGAATTTATAAGCCTTACACCCGAATTAAATGAATTGAACAAAGGCCTCAAACAAATTAAAACCCAGGCCGATGAAATGGTAGATATGTTGGAAAAGCTTGAACTCAGATGGGAGGGCCTGAGGATGCAGGTAAGAGCCTGAACCAATGACTTTTATTTAAAGCCGCCCCTTCCAAAGGATTAGGCTATTGCCTGATTTTATCCTTTATCTTTTCCCAAATAGGTTTCAGGCGGTTTAAGTCCCTGCTGGTGGTATCCACCTTATCGCGCACCATATAAAGTATTTCGCGCAAGTCGTTCAACTCGGGCATTAGCTGCAAATAATCGTCTTCACATTCGCGTATATAGCGATCCTGGTTCTTTCGGTTTAAAAACGATACCTTTTCAAGGTATTTCATGGTGTGCCCTGCAAGCGCCTGATGTTCGGTAAACATTTCAGTAGCCTCATCCATAAACGTATAAAAATTAGTAATAAAGTCAGTTATGGCCTGTAGTGCAATCCGCTGCTCTGCACCCGGTTCGTTCTGTTTGGTTAAATACTGGTCTATAACCGGCTCGGCCTGCTGTATAAAGCGTTCAGGTATTAGTGAGAAACTGCTTACGTCTTCGTAAAGCGCCTTGTAGGCTTTCATAAATTCCTGGTGTGCTTTCCGGTAATCTTCATACCGCGCCACATCTGCAGAGTTGCTTAATTTGGGATATTGTAATAGCATACAACAATATTTAAACAAACTGTAATTAAATAAGAAGGCGCTTATTTAAAGCCTCTTGCCCGGGGGGCTAAAGTTTATCTAAGTTATACAAAAACGCTGAGATACTAACTTTCCGGCCGTTTTTTTAAGAAATACGTTGAGTTGGTGCTGAATTGGAAGATTGAAAATGCGATAGCGGGGTGTTTATACTTCCACTGCTTTGTTCACTTCAATCGTTTTTTTTACACCGTTTTTGTATTCCAGGGCAGCTTTTACAAGCCCGACAAATAGCGGATGCGGGTTATCTACGGTTGATTTCAATTCGGGGTGGAACTGAACACCGACGAAGTACGGATGTGATGGTATTTCCATAATTTCCACCAGGTTATTGTCGGGGTTTTTACCCACGGCAATCATGCCGGCTTTTTCAAATTGCTCCAGGTAAGTATTATTAAACTCAAAACGATGGCGGTGCCGCTCAGATATATGTTCTTTACCATACAGGGTAAATGACATAGAGGTTGGTTGTAAATCGCAACGGTAAGCCCCTAATCGCATGGTGCCGCCTTTGTTCTTGATTTTCTTCTGGCTCTCCATCATATCAATTACCGGGTAATCGGTATCGGGGTTCATTTCGGTGGAGTGCGCTCCTTTCATACCTAAAACGTTCCTTCCAAATTCGATAACCGCGCATTGCATCCCCAGGCAAATGCCAAAGAAAGGTATGTTGTTTTCGCGAACATACTTTATCGCTTCAATTTTGCCCTCAATACCCCGGGCACCAAACCCCGGAGCAACCAAAATGCCTTGCAGGTGGCCCAGTTTGGCTGCTACGTTATGCTCGTCAATATATTCAGAGTGGATGGCTTCAACATGTACTTTACAGGTATTGGCAACCCCGGCATGAATAAATGATTCGTGGATAGATTTATAGGCATCCTGCAACTCGATATACTTTCCTACAAGGCCAATATGGATTTCATCTGTCGGGTTGCGCAGGTTATTTACAAAATGCTTCCATTTCGTCATATCGCTGCTTCTATCTGCCGATAACTGAAGCTTCTTCAATACGGTTATATCCAGGTTTTCGCCTTCCATATCCAAAGGCACAGAATAAATGGTATCAACATCCAGGCATTGAATTACAGAGTTTCTGTCAACGTTGCAGAATAGCGCAAGTTTTTTGCGCATATCATCGGTTAAGGCCATTTCGGTACGGCAAACCAGTATGTCAGGCCTTACCCCAATGGTTTGTAACTCTTTTACCGAGTGTTGGGTAGGTTTGGTTTTAAGTTCCTTGGCTGATTTAAGATAGGGGATAAGCGTTAAATGGCAAACAAGGGTATCGTGCTCTTCAAGTTCCCACCTTATCTGGCGCAGGGTTTCAATGTAGGGCAAAGCCTCAATGTCACCCACGGTTCCGCCTATTTCAGTAATAACAATATCGTATTCACCGGTTTGGCCCAACAGCAGCATTCTGCGCTTTATTTCGTCAGTAATGTGCGGGATTACCTGAACGGTTTTACCTAAATAAGCGCCTTCACGTTCTTTATTAATTACTGTTTGATAAACCCGGCCGGTAGTAACGTTATTGGCCTGTGATGTAGGAATATTCAAAAAGCGCTCGTAATGCCCTAAATCCAAATCCGTTTCAGCGCCGTCTTCCGTTACATAGCATTCACCATGCTCGTACGGGTTTAACGTTCCGGGATCAACATTAATATAGGGGTCAAATTTTTGGATGGTTACTCTGTAGCCTCTTGCCTGTAGTAGTTTTGCGAGAGAAGCTGCGAAAATTCCTTTGCCTAACGAGGATGTTACGCCACCTGTTACAAATATATACTTAGCCATGTCGTTTGGGGTTTCACAAAAATAGCAATAAACCCCGTATGAAAAGAGGCAATGTTGATTAAATGTTAAGCCATGTGGAAATTTTATGAATAACGTCTTTTTTCGTCCTTTACAGGCTTCATTATCTATCAGAAAGCGTAAAGAAAAGGCTACCGATTTCCGTATTGTCAGCTTTAAATACATCAAGCCGGTAATAACCGGGTTTCACAAAATACATCTTTTTAACAGCAGCAAACCATTCTGGTTTTACTGCGCTTGAAAGCTCGGCATAAATTTCACCATCGTGGTCGTTCTGCATTAAATAAAGCTTGTAACGGATTTTGGATGTGCCAAGCATCTGTTTATTGTGCACCAGAACCTGCAACGCCATCCTGTCGCCGTTAAAGTGAAACAGGTCACTTTTACCTTTACACAAGCCCTTTCGGTCAATACTATCACAAACTGAAATATCATATTCAGCTACTAGCCGGCCTGCGCATAAAAGCAGCAATGCCGCAAAAAACAGGTGTTTCATTTTACGGGTTATACGCTCACAATATAACCGGTGAAACAGGTTTTGTCAATTATTATTTTAAAATTTGGAGCAAATACAGCCGGGCTGATATAAAAACTAAATTTTAAACCGGCGCGTTAACAATATAGTATGACTAAGTTTCTTCCCATATTTCCACTTACCAGCATTGCATATCCCGGCCAGCTTTTAAATTTACATGTGTTTGAACCCCGTTATAAACAACTCATCCTGGAATGTAAAGAACAAGGTAAGAGTTTTGGCATCCCTTCGGTTTTTAAGGACAGTTTGAATGAATACGGAACCGAAATGGAATTACTTGAAATTTCGAAAACCTACCCCGATGGCGAGATGGATATTAAGACCAAAGGGATACGCGTTTTCCGCATTATGGAGGTGCTGCGCGAGGTGCCGGATAAGCTGTATTCTGCGGCTATCGTTTATGAAGTTGAACACCTGCCTTTTGATACAGAAAAACTGAACCCTACGCTGGTTGATTTGGTTGAAAAACTACATAAAATTTTAGGCACAGGTTTTAACGCTTTTGAGAAGTTTGAGAACCCCCTTTCCTTCGACCTGGCGCACTACCTGGCCCTGAGCCCGGAAGATCAGTACAGGTTGTTAATTGCCACTTCAGAAAAGGCCCGCCAGTGGTTCCTGATACAGCATTTATTGAAGCTTATTCCCAGCCTGGAAGAGACCGAAAGGGTAAAAAATAAGGTTCAGCTAAACGGACATTTTAAAAGAGAGGTGCCCCCGGGATTTTGAATCTTTTGTCAATTTAAAGCGTTATATTTATATCCGACTGTTTGAACGCGGAGATGAAAAATGCATAACTGGTTTTCTTCCTTACTGGTATTACTGGGGTCAACCTTTAAATTCTCAATGGGTTCGTTGACTGCGGTTTTCTATAACCTGGGCCTGGCAGGCTCGCTGGCCAACATTATAGGCGGAACCATTGGTATTGTATTGTTCACTTACCTCGGGGATTTTATTCAGGCTTATTGTATTAAAAAATTCCCAAATCAGTTTGGTAGAAAATTCAGCCGCTCTAACCGTTTTCTGGTAAGGGTTAAGCAAAAGTTTGGTTTGGGTGGCATAGCCGCATTTACGCCTATTATATTATCGATACCGGTGGGTGTGCTTTTTGCACTGGCTTTAACCGGCGATAAAAAGAAGGTAGTGTTTAGCATGATGATATCTATGTTGTTTTGGGCTACCATCATTTTTCTGCCTTACTTTTTGTTCAATATCAATATTTTTGAATGGCTGAAAAGCGTTTTTGAGTAATCAATTAATTCGGCTATTCGGCAATGTGTTAATTCGGCCATGTAATACGCCTTCGTTTTAAACGGATTTTTATCAAGGAAGCATCCCAAAAGGGATTTTCAAATTAACGAATTACCGGATTAGCAAATTTAGATTTCAATACCTCAACACAAACTCCTCCTTCGCCAGCTTCTCTTTCCTGAAAAAGCAAATGCCGAATTGAAATACATCTAACGCAAGTGTTATTTGCGGGTGATTTTTTATTTCCATCCATGCTTCAATCATTTCCCGGCTCCAGTATATATCATCAAAAATAAAAATGGTTTCCGGGTTGGCTTTTTCAATGCAGAGTTGAAAATATCTGAGCGTGGCTTCCTTTTTATGGTTGCCATCGAAAAATACAAGCCCCAGTTGTGGTTGCGTTTTCAGGAACCGTGGAAGGACTTCATCAAAGTCTCCTTCAAGGTTGGTTATGTTGTTGATATCAATCGCTGCGTAATTCCTTTTTGCAACTTCAATTAAGCTTCCGGATCCTTCAATGCTGGTTACTGTTGCACTTTTATTACCAACTGCCAAATAGATGGAACTCAAGCCAATAGAAGTGCCTAATTCAAGGATATTTTCTGGCTTAAAATAGCTTACCAACCGGTAAAGCAGGTGCCCATATTTATTGCGCACTGCAACTTTACTTTCAATGGCTGATATAGTTTTTGTAGTAGCTCCACCTGTGCCAAGGTCTTTAATTTGCACCTTTGAATTATCGTGGCAAAGCTCCTTTCGTAACAGGTGGATACGCCGGAGTTGCTCATCATCGCTTCCTTCCAGAACATTCAGGTAAAACTGATAAACGAAAGGTGAGTGCAGGTAATATTTACTTTTGGCCCTCCATTGGTAGTGTAAAAAATATTTGAATCGTAAAAATTCGTTCATTGAGGTTAACTTAGCACGTGCCAAAGAAAAGCTAAAATATGAAGAAGACCATTTTACTTGTTTGCTGTTTGACGGGGATTTTGCATTTTCTACAGGCGCAAAACGAAACTGGTTTTGATATTGGAGTTTCAGGAACCTTTAACTCGGCCTGGATTTTAAGGCAAAATAATTATGGTACCCTGGCCCCTTTTGCAAATGCTGAGGTGCGGGCTTCAGAAATGGCATATAAATATACCTGGGGTGGAAATGGCGGACTTTGCCTGGGTTATAAAATTACAAAGCACTGGGGCGTGCAGGCTGAGATTCAGTATAACGTAACCGGCCAGAATTACAATGATAATTTTGAAGGGCCTGCTTATTTGCCGCATGATACCGTTGGAAGCACAAGTTCCAGAGTGAATGTGCAGCGGACGGTGAAGTTGAGCTATATTCAGATACCCATCATGGCGAAGTTTATAACTGGTAAGGGTAAGTTTAAGTTTTATGCCTGCCTGGGCCCGCAAATAGGAATACGCACTTATGCTTATGAACAGGTAAAAATAGCCGGCACCGTTTATTTGCCCGACTCGCTAAATTTTACTGCTGACCAAAAATTTCAGAAGGTGGACTTTGGTATTGCGGTGCAAACCGGTGCACAGTTCTACGCCACGCCACATTTATACTTTGATTTAGGTATATCTGTTTACCAGGGTGTTATGGATATAAATGGCAGCGCTTTAAAACAATTAGGTTGGTACGATAAGAATCATTTGTCGTATCAATCCAGCTATAATTTCAGGGGCGGAATTATGCTGGGCATCCATTACATGTTCTGGCATCAGCGCGGGGGATTATTGGATATCAGTAAAGCGGGGGAGAAGAAGTAACCTCCGTCAACTCACCAAATCCTTCCTCTCCATCTTCCTTGCACGTATTAACTCCTGCCTTATATACCATGCGCGTTTGTAAAATGGAAACTGGCTTAATTCCTCTTCTGTAAAATCAGGAGGAATGGCGTCGTGCGAGAATTTTCTTTCTTCTTTAGGTTTTACCATCTCTTTGGCCAACACCTCAAATTTGGTTTGGAGCGCGGCAAGGCTCCATTCGCCGAATACGGTGTGGCCTCCTTCGTAAATCTGGCCCTGGTACTCTTCATAGGTAGTCATGTAGCCTGAATAGCCGTTGGCATAAGGGCATAAAATAACCCTTTTAACCCCACGTGCCGAAAGGGTTTCCTGTAAAGAATCCCTCAAACGTTTTCCTCCGATGGTGGTAATTTCAAAAGGGAAACCGGCAAGCGCTATGTCGCCAATAATGAAAATTTGTAAAGGCAAAATTTTTGGCGTCCATGGCTTTTTGGTAGACTTGGATTTTCTGTAAAAGAATTTGAAAGCTGCAATGGCAGGGTCGGCCCATGCAGGGGCAACCAGTTTATCAATAAGCTTGGTGCCTAAAATCCTCTGCGTATTGCTTTC
This sequence comes from uncultured Bacteroidota bacterium, assembly GCA_903889265.1. Lineage (GTDB taxonomy): Bacteria > Bacteroidota > Bacteroidia > Chitinophagales > LD1 > Bog-950. Next base: position 10,114 of record CAISWS010000099.1, on the reverse strand, counting down.
AATCAGTATTTTCTTTTTTCCGTGTACGCGGTATTTTCGCTCAATTATTTTTTTGTATTCAGGCCCGCTGAAATTGGCCCTGAATTTTTCAAAATGTTTAACCCCGGCAATGACAATCTTTAAAAAGCCCACCAACGCGGGATGCATACCAGGGCCATCCACTTTGGTACCTGCAAAAAAAGCGATACCCAGCGCTGCTTTATCGGTTTGTGCATTGGTATTGCCTTTGGTAAATTTGGGGTCGGCGGTTACATCGGTAAAATTTACAAACATCAACTCATAATCTATGGCACCATTAATGGGTGCCTGATTTTTTGAGGCTGTAATTTCCTTAGCCTTTTCAAATTGTAATTGTCCGTTAAACTTAGCGCTCTCCATGTCATCCGGGTACTTGCCTTCCCACTGGCCGCGTTGAAAAGGATAAACGGGATTATAAACAAAACGAGGTGTTACATCGCCGCAGGTGCCTTGCGCAAACGCAGCTATATAATCCGAATTGCCTTTGTCGGCAAAGTCTTTCTCCAGGTATTCGGCCGCAAAGCCTTTATTATCGTAACATACTTTGTGGTTGGTATTGGGTAAACTGGTAGGGTGCACAGCAAACCAGTTGATTGAGCCCCGGTCTTTTCCATCTTCACCGGTTATTTTCAGCAAGGTCATTTCGCGGTCCAAACCCAGGTGCCGGGTTTCAAAAGTTATTTTTGGGTTTACCTCCGGGTTTAAATTATATCCTTCAATAGAGCGGTTAAAGGCTACCTGTTTATCCTCCTCAAAAACACCGGTAGCCAAACTCAATTCAGACGGTTTGATGTTATTTTCGGCTTTAACAATTGCTTCCACAATACCATCTACAATTTTACGGTAAACTTCCATGACAAAGCCCGGAACACTCAGATTATATAAGCCATAATAGCTATATCCACCAGGCCCGCTGTGGGTATGCTGGGCGGTGAGCATCAGGTTATCTTCGTCATAGCCAAAGCCCGGATGTTTGCGTTCAAGCGCCTTCAGAACACCTTTCTTAATAGCAATGGTGATAAAGCAAATTTCGCAGTTTACAAAGCATATTTTTTTGCCCGTTTCGGGGTCTTTAAAAACATAAGCCCTTGCAGACAGAGAAGTAGCAACTTCTTCCATCGTATTATAGTGTATGCCATAGCCAAGCATACCTGCGCCTTTTACAAATGCAGTAATATCACCTTTTCCGGTTCCCGTTAAATACATCTAGATATTTTATTTTTTTATGTTATATATAATACAGAAGCGTTTAAAATTACATGGGCTGTAAATGATTTCCTAACATTGAAGGGAATAAATTTTTTTTTGCCCATGAATTAAAAAGCGAACGGAATTTACGCCGTTTTATTGTTGGGAAATAGTCTTAAAAAAAGGGGGGAGCCAGGCAAGGTATACGGGAATTATTAATGCCTGAATACCCAGTATTTCTGCAATGTAAAGTTAACTCCGAACGATACCAGGGCATCAATACATATCCGGCTTAACCGGTAGTCGAGATGCAACAGCTTTGTAAGCAACCAGGTGCCTGAACTTTTTAGAAGGATGCTGATTATAACCATTGCTATGAATTTTGGTAGTTGAACCAGGCTGTCAACTTCCGTTTTTTTAAACGTCCAGTAACGGTTGATGGAGAAGTTTATTACGGCACCGATAGAACCACTTACAAGTATTGAATAGCCATAGAAAATATGGCCGTACGAGGTTAACAGTATCATTATAGCATAATCGCATAACGCACCCAAAAAAGCAGACAACTGGGCTTTAAGGAAAACCTTTAAACTATGAGTTAACCAGGGCGCGTATGCGAGATTAGTTTTTGAATAATTTCCCATTTTCCCTTTTGTCGCGTGCGTTTCCTGATTGCAGCAATGAATAGAAGTTGGCAATACAGGTAATGGCCAGCAACACAATAACAATGATGGCAGCTACGGTCAAAGCGTTTGGTATGAGTAATTCAATGACCAAAACAAGGCATAAGGTAACCCGGAATTCGGTGGGGCCGAATAAACCAGTGTCAACGGCGTAAGTATCGGTTACCCGATATTTAAGCAGGGCCAGTAACATGGCCCATCCATAAATAGTAACAAAACCAAAAGCCAGTAATTTGTATGTGTCGGGCAAAAAATAGTAAAACCCAAGGCCTATTAATATGGTCGAAAGCCAGTCAATACATATATCCAGCGAAAAACCATACCACTTGCGGGGCGAATTCCGGTAGTATGCGAGGCGGCCATCCAGTGAATCGCCAAACCATTGAACCGAGAAACCTGCTATGGAAAGAATCAGGTAATAGTGGTTGGCTTTTGCCAGCGCAAAGCTCAGGGCTACTATAGCGCTGCCCAGAAAACCTATCAGCGTAAGGATATCGGAAGTTACCCAGTTTGGCATTATACTGCATAAAAATACGAGGGCCGGTTGTTCCAACCCTCTTAAAAGGTTTGTTCGTTTTCTATCGCCGGCAATGGATTTTACATCCTTGTCAGATGAAAATTTAAGGGGTGCATCGCCAGCTTTAAAAAGGAAAGTGCGGATGCTTTGAGAGGAGATATGCATAAGATGTGGTTTTTATCCCCGACAAAAATAAATATAATCTATAGATTTGGTAGATTAAGTAGATTTATTTATTCTTGTAACACAATGAAGAATACAACCTCCCCTTATATCACCCGCCAAATGAATGTGAAACACCTTAGTTGGTATTTCCGATGTTGCTGCTGAACCGGCCTTACTTCCTTAAACACGTATTGTTTTTTTCATTCAGCGCACAGCTAACCTGCTGTAGTGATATTTAAATTTTAAAAAATGCAGACTAAGTATTATAAAAAATTCACTTTGGGAACAGAAATTACGGAAGAGCAGTTAAACTTTTTTGATGAATTCGGATTTATTCATTTCGAGGATTTTCTTTCCACAGAAGACGTGGATGATATTATTAAATCCACTGAAACCCTGCAGCACCATTGGGTTATTAACCAGGTAAACCAGGTAAACGGTATCCCCATAAAATACGGATACAACGAGCACGGCGAAAAGATTGTGCAGCGTTTCCCTTTTACCAATCTCTTCAGCAGCGAAATTCAGGCTTTGCTTAAACATAACAGTATACAACTACTTAAATCGCTAATGCCCGGTTCCCGGATTGGCGAGCAGGAGAAGGATGGCGTGGTGGTAAACCATTATGTAAATGTGCCTAACAGTTCGTATAAACAACTGGGATGGCATACGGATAGTGCAAGAGATATATTTTACGGAAAGAAGGTGCTACCCATGCTGAATGTAGGTTTGTATTTTGACGACTCATCAGAGGACAACGGGGGGCTAAGAGTTTTGCCCGGCACCCACAAGCAAAATGCCTTTAAAATGCTTTTTCATAAAGCTTACTTTTTAAGCAAGAGAGAAGATGGAGGCGAAATACTGGTTAACGCGAAAAAAGGCGACCTTGTAATACACGATGGCAGAATGTGGCACCGCGTTGGCCAATCGCCTTATTTTGGAGAGAGAAGCAGGAGGAGGGTAATGTATATACCTTTTGTTACCGGGGATTATCAGCCCAAAAACGAAAAAAGCAAGACCCCCTTTTACCTGAAATTTCAAAATCTGATTGGCTGATATTTATCTGTTAATTTGAAGTACTTAAACTATAGTTATGGCTTTTGCATTAATAACCGGTGCCAGTAAGGGAATAGGAAAAGCAATTGCGCTGGAACTGGCCAAACGGAAATTCGATTTAATCCTGGTGGCCAGGTCCAACAACCTTTTGGCGCAAATTGCTGATGAATTATCGCAACAATACCAGGTATCCGTTAAATACCTGGCCGTTGATTTAAGCGGCAATGGTGCGGTGGGGCAGATATCAGGTTTTATTCAAACGGAGGAACTGCAGGTAAGTATTCTGGTTAACAACGCCGGTTATGGTTTGTGGGGAAGGTTTGATAAACTAAATCTGCTGCAGCAACTTAATATGTTACGGTTGAATAACGAAATCCTGGTTTCTTTAACCTATTCATTGTTGCCATTGCTTCAAAAGGAAAGTCAGTCGTATATACTTAATGTTGCCTCTACAACTGCTTATCAGGCAGTGCCGTATATGAGCGTTTACGCCGCATCTAAAGCCTTTGTGGTTTCATTCTCGCGGGGACTTTCAAATGAGTTAAGGGGCACAGGGGTATCGGTTACCTGTTTAAGCCCGGGCGCTACCGACACCAACTTTATGGAGCAGGCGGGTATGAATACACAGAAGTTAATTAACTCGGCTAACAAAGTGTCTATGATGCCGCAAGTGGTAGCGGAACAGGCCGTTAATGCCCTGTTTGATAAACAGGTAGAGTTTATACCAGGAGTTATAAATAAAATAACCGCATACGCGAATAACTTTTTACCCAAAAAAACTGTGGAAGGAATTGCCGCAAATATTTACAGACCGGCCTGAGAAAATTTGTAACCAGCTGATTATAAATAAGAAAGTCCGGATATTTTGAATACCCGGACTTTCTTATTTTAATCAATGCAAACTTGCAAAACTGAATAGATTATTTACCGGCCGCAGGCTTAAAATCCCCAGCCTGTACCCAGCTAATCTTATCTACGTGTATAAATTTCTTCATGGCTGCATTTACCTCAGCCACTGGTATACTTGAAATTTTCTTCTCTACACTTTCATCAAATGTCAAAGTGCGGTTATAGTATAGGTTTGCAGCAAGCTTTGCTGCCAGGTTATCGTCCTTGGAACGGGCAACTTGCTGGGCCTGCAGGTAACCTGATTTTGCATCGGTTAGTTCCGCATCAGTAAAGCCGTCGGTTAACATTTTGTTAAGCTCGTCTTTCCATGCTTCAAGTAACTTGTCGGCATTGTCAGGATTGTAAATGGCAAAACATGTAAAGCTGCCCGATTCATCCAAAGCACTTGCCTGAAAACGGCTGCCTACCCCGTAACTTAAACCTTCTTTCTGCCGAATGCGCACTGCCAGGCGCGAATTCAGGAATCCGCCGCCCAGCATAAAGTTGCCAATAACCATGGCAGGGTAATCGGGGTCATTGTCTTTTATCTTCAGCTCCTGGGTTGCGAAGAAATTGGCATTCTTTTTATCAGGCGTTATTAGCTTTTCGCCTTTTGCAGGTGCATTGAAGTTAATGTTTTTAGCACGTTCAAATTTTTCAGGGGATTGCCAGTTGGCCAGCATGGTGTTCAACTCTTTAAGCGCTGAGGCTTCATCAAAATCACCTACTATAGCCAGGGTTGCGGCGGTGCTGCCGTAAAAGTTTTTGTAGAAATCTTTTACTTCGCTTAGCTGCGCTTTTTTGTATGCATCTATCTGCTCCTCAAATGTCATTATATATCTAAAATCGGTTTTAGCATAAGGGCTGATGTGCCTGCCTAAAGCGTTAGACGCAATTGCTGCCGGCTCGCTTTTTTGTTGCTCAAGGCCCGAAACATTTTCATCTTTTAGTTTATCAAATTCTGAGCCCGGGAAAGCCGGTTGGCGTAAAATTTCGGTTACCAGTTTAAGGGCATTATTCAGGTTTTCCTTAATCGTAGTAATACGGATTTGAACCGCCTGGCCGTTGCCTTGTATACTTACGGTTGCCTTTAACTTATCAAACGCATCGCTGATTTCCTGGCGAGTTTTGCTTTGGGTGCCTTTGTTAAGCATGTCGGCTGTCAGTTCGGCAATAACAGCTTTGTTTTCCATACTTTTCTCAGTGCCTAAGCGCAGGGTTATAGTTGCTACTACGTTATTGCCGCGGGTAGATTTTATAAGGAAAGCATATTGTGCGCCTCCATCAATGGTTCCCTTTTTAGTGCGGCTTTCAATATTAGCCGGCGATGCATCAAAAGTTTCGGCATTCGCTAAAGCCTGTTTGCCTTTGTAACCATTAACCAGCGCATCGAGGTTGGGAGATGCCGGTATGCTTGCCCTGTTTGGTTTGGCATCCGGTATAAACAAACCTATCGTGCGGTTGCTTGCTTTAAAGTAAGCTTTGGCAACGCGGTTTACATCATCGGCCGTAACTTTTTCAACCCGGTCGCGGTTTATAAAAAACAATCTCCAGTCGCCTTTGGCACTATATTCCCCAAGGTTAAGCCCGAGGCGTTCTGAGTTGTTAAGCAGTAACTCAATATTTTTTATCTGTTTGTTTTTAGCGCGGTCAACTTGTTCCTGGGTTACGGTAGGTATACTGTCAAGCAAGTCCATCATAGTTTTGCGTGCATCTGCCAGGGATTTTTCCTTTGGAACATCCATTGAGAAATAAACATAGCCAGGGTCTTTAAGGCCTACAGCATAACCACCTACCGAACTTGCTTTTTTGGTTTCTACCAGTGCTTTATATAAAATTCCGGAAGGCTCGCTGGTAAGCACATCGGTTAAAACGCTCAACGGTACATAATCAGGGCTTGTGCCTGACGGGATATGGTAAGCACATGATACCAGGGGCACATCACCTACTCTTTTTAGTTCCACATATCTTTCGCCATCCTGAGTTGGTTCAACTGTATAAGGTTCATCCAGTTTCCTTTCAGGCCTGGGTATTACACCAAAATACTGGTTTACCAGCTGCATTACCTTGGCTTCATCTACTTTGCCGGCTATGGTTAAAACGGCATTATCGGGCTGATAATATTTTTTGTAAAACACTTTCAACCTATCGGCCGGTACCTTTTCTATATCTTCTTTTGAGCCGATGGTGCTTTTGCCATAATTGTGCCATAAGTAAGCTGTAGAAAGTACCCGCTCCTGTAACACGCGTTCAGGGCTGTTTTCGCCTGATTCAAATTCGTTACGCACTACGGAGAATTCGCTTTTCAAAGCACTGTCAGCTATAAAGGAGTTGACCATACGGTCACTTTCCAGGCTTAGCGCCCAGTTCAGGTTCTCATCCGTTGCGCTGAATGTTTCGAAATAATTGGTGCGGTCGTACCAGGTGTTTCCATTAGGGCTGGCACCATGTGTGGTTAGCTCCTGAGGAATATGCGGGTGATTGGTTGAACCTTTAAAAACCATGTGCTCCAGCAAGTGGGCCATTCCGGTTTCGCCATAACCTTCCATCCTTGAACCTACCAGGTAAGTAATGTTTACGGTTATTGTAGCTTTTGAAGGGTCGGGGAAAATAAGTACCCTTAATCCGTTAGCAAGGCGATATTCGGTTATCCCCTCCACACTGGTAACTTTTTCGGGAGCGGGAGGTGCCGGTTTAGAGGCCTGGGTGTTGGTGCCCGGTAATGAGGTAGCTGGTTTGCTCATTGGTTTGGTAGATTTTTGTGCCTGAACGAAATTGGCTGAACATAGTTGCAAGAACATGCAGGCCAGAAGCAGTTTAACAGATTTCAAGGGATTATGTTTTTGGTTATTAAAAACAAAGAAATAATTAATTTGGTAAAAAGGTGGAGAAAATAAAGGGGCGAACTCTTATCCTGAGTTGAAGGGGCGGGTGATTTCTGCGCATTAAAAACTTCCGTTCAATTCCCCCTAATCAACTAATTTCACTTTTAACTGTTATTGTTATCTATGCTGGGCCACCGATTTTTAAAATATACACCTCAAAACCAATCGCCGTTTGATAAGCTGTTTGATATTTTCAAGCAATTATTGACTTATACCTCTGGCGATGTGGGCGAAGCGTTAAGCTGGTTAACGGAATTGGATAAAGAATACAAGCTTACCAATAAGGATTATGGAATTGGCGATTTTATCAATGATTTAAGGGAGAAGGGGTATATCAAAGAGGAGCAGCCCGGTTCAGGCAATTTTGGGGTAACCGCTAAAACTGAAAAGGCTATCCGTCAAAGTGCATTGGAAAGGATATTTGGCAAGTTAAAGAAGAGTAAACAAGGTAACCATAAAACGGTTCATACCGGGTCGGGTGATGAAATGAGCAGCGATTTGCGAGATTACCAGTTTGGCGATTCGGTAGAGCAGATTTCTATGCTCGAATCTTTCAGGAACGCACAAATCAACCATGGAATAGGCGAGTTTATGATGAGCGAAGATGATTTGCTGGTGCAGGAAAAGGAGCATAAGTCGCAAACCTCTACCGTGCTGATGATTGATATTTCGCACAGTATGATATTGTATGGCGAAGACCGTATAACCCCTGCCAAAAATGTGGCCATGGCTCTGGCGGAGTTAATAAGTACCAAGTATCCCAAAGATACACTGGATATTATCGTTTTTGGCGATGATGCCTGGCAGATTGAAATTAAAGACCTGCCTTATCTGCAGGTGGGCCCTTACCATACCAACACGGTTGCAGGGCTTGAATTGGCTATGGATATTTTACGACGACGGAAGAATGCCAACAAGCAGATATTTATGATAACAGATGGCAAGCCCAGTTGTATAAAAGAAAATGGCGGTTATTATAAAAACAGCTTTGGTTTAGACAGGAAGATAGTAGGTAAATGCCTGCGCCTGGCCGATAGTTGCCGCAGGCTTAAAATACCCATTACTACTTTTATGATTGCCACAGACCCTTACCTGCAAAGTTTTGTGGAAGAGTTTACGCAGGCCAATGCGGGCAAGGCGTTTTACACCAGTTTGAAAGGATTAGGTGAATACCTTTTTGAGGATTTTGAGCAAAATAAAAAGAGGAGAGTGCGGTAATACATTTTTTACCGCAAAGATAAATACAAAAGGAATTATAAAATAAGGTTTTAAGCTCAGGCTGTTAACCTTTGCGCTATTTGCGCACCTAGCGATAAATTGAATTAGTTGGATTTATAAAAACGAACCAGTGAAGAGCATTAAAACATTAGGGGAATTAAAAAAGAGCGGTTATAAAAGCAAAACCATCAAAGATGAGTTGCGCGATAACCTGATTGGTAAACTGAAGAAAAAGGAACAGATTTTTAAAGGCATATTAGGGTATGAGGACACTGTAATACCAGATATTGAACGCGCTATCCTTTCGAGGCATAATATGAATTTGCTGGGTTTACGTGGACAAGCCAAAACCCGCATTGCGCGACAAATGACCGAGCTTTTGGACGAGTACATACCTGTGGTAGCCGGAAGTGAATTGAACGATGACCCTTTTGCACCTGTATCAAGGTACGCCAAAGATTTAATTGCTGAAAAGGGCGATGAAACGCCTGTAGGTTGGATACACCGGGCAGACCGTTATGCAGAGAAGTTAGCGACCCCGGATGTTAGCGTTGCCGATTTAATTGGCGATGTTGACCCCATACGCGCAGCTAATTTAAAATTGAGTTATGGCGATGAAAGGGTTATTCATTTTGGTATTATACCCCGTAGTAACCGCTGTATTTTTGTAATTAACGAATTGCCGGATTTACAGGCCCGTATTCAGGTGGCGTTATTCAATATTTTGCAGGAGGGGGATATTCAGATACGTGGATTTAAGCTGAGGATACCGCTGGATATTGAATTTATATTTACCGCTAACCCTGAAGACTACACCAACCGGGGTAGCATTGTTACGCCGCTAAAAGACCGTATAGGCTCGCAGATATTAACCCACTATCCTAAATCAGTGGAGTTATCGAAGCAGATTACACAGCAGGAAGCAAAATTGAACGATGCTCAAAAAGGCAAAATTGAAGTAAGTGAATTACTTAAAACCCTGATTGAACAAATTGCCTTTGAAGCCCGACTGAGCGAGTTTGTAGATAACAAAAGTGGTGTAAGCGCCCGCCTTACGATTTCGGCTTACGAGAATTTAGTGAGTACTGCGGAAAGGCGGATGTTGCTGAATGGAGAAGAAAGCACCTTTGCCCGTATATCTGATTTAACCGGTGCTGTATCAGCTATTAACGGCAAGATTGAACTGGTTTATGAAGGGGAACAGGAAGGCCCGGCCATGGTAGCACAAAGTTTAATTGGCAAGGCCATGCGCAACCACTTTATAACCATTTTCCCTGACCCGTCTAAACTGAAAAAGAAGAAGCAGGTATCCCCCTATCAAAAGGTGCTAGACTGGTTCTCGGAAAATAACGAGGTTGATATTTTAATCGGCGACCCGACTGCCACTTTTAAAAACATAATTGATTCCATCCCTGCCCTGGAAGAATGGGTAAACCAATATGCCCCCGGCCTATCAAAAAACGACAAGTATGTTATGAAGGAATTTGTGCTACATG
>CAISWS010000098.1 GCA_903889265.1 uncultured Bacteroidota bacterium | reverse complement strand
CCCATCGTGCGCGCCTCGCATTACTCCAAACTTTCGCTTCTCCCCGTAAATACCGAGGTCAAAACCTAACGCCTTAAAATCAATTTCGGGGCGTAGCTTGAAAAGCTGGGGAATTTCCTTGAATTTGATTGCGAAATCAGTCGCAAAAATGTGAAGCAAAAATTTGATAACATTCATTCCTTTTTTGGGGTCGCCGCCAGCATCATAAGGTCGTGCTGAAATTGCAAGCTCTCCAGCCGAAATTCCAGCTGCTTTAAATATGGCCTCAATTGCCGCTACGGCGTCTTCTTTGGTTTTCTTTAATACTTCATCTGCGGATTGGCCTGATTTTGCTAGCTCCTCTGTTGTTTTAAACACTTCAATATCAAAGTTGGGTTTCACGTGTTGGCTGCCATAGAAGAACTCGTTATAATTGCAGTTTTTTTTTGATAGCAAAAGGCCATATGTGAGTTTTTCCAATTTATCTGCGAGCCCATTGCTCCATACAGCTGTGACAGTGGGGGCCAATGGGTCTTGGGTGGGGTCAATAGTTCCTTTTAGGGTCGGCTGGGCTACCTGGGTGTTTGGCATTTTTGGGTGGCTGGGCTTTCTTAGTTTATTTAATGTGAGATATTTATTCTTGTAATAAAAACGCACTTCTTATTTAAATTATTTTTTTTCCAGTTGTATGGACAAGAACAATATATATATTTAAAAAGTTAGCAATCTAACAAGCCGCTGCAGCTGCAGCCTTGGAGGCGACCTTCTGTTTGTAATATTGGCGTCCATACTCCCGCCTTGCCTCTAAGTTGGCGGCGTAGTATTTCTTTACCCGCTCGTTATCCTTTTCAAGGTGAATTGCCATTTTGGCTTTGATTTCCTCATATTCCTTTAGTTTAAGAAGAGCTTCCTCAAAAGTTATATGTAGATTTGTAGTAGCCATTGTATTACTAATAGCAAAGATTTTATTCTCTGTAGAATAAACGCAGCAAATATTTAAATACCTTTCAAAAACTAATCAAATTTTTGTGGCTATACATGCATGTGGGCTTCATGGTCTGTAATTTTTCATCGTCCAAGCCTCGTAGTGCAGGCCTGCACTATTCGCTCTATTAATCCGTCCGTGCGTAACTCGGCCTCGCACTCCCGTACATATTGCTCGCGGGATATATCAGTATTATAATGTACCCAAACCGTATCGTACAAATCTATATACACGATTTTATGGCAGTGGAGGCACACTTCTACCTGAGGTTTGTGGCTAGAAATTGAATTATCATTGTAAGACTATCTTTAAAACAAAACTTGCACTGAGTTTTCATTTATACATTATACGCACACAAAATAATAAGCGGCGACCCAAAGAGTGCGGACGACAAAGAGGGAAGGGCCTAGCAGCAGGGGCATATCATCATGAGCTGATAGGGCTAGGGCTAATAGAGGGCTAATAGGGCTAATAGGGCCAATAGGACTAGGCTATCTAGAATGAGATAGGATTATATAGGATTTGTGCGCGCATCAATTGAAATTAAAATAATTAGACCATTTCTGTATATATGTTTTCATAATTTTGACTTAAGTTGTATATAATTAGATAAACGTTATTGGAAGGTGACAAAGTGACAAAGTGACAAGCTAAATTTATTTAAAAAAATATTTAAAAAAACAAAAAGTTGTTCTGTTTGCATAGAAAAACTTTTAATTTAGCGTTGTCACTTTGTCACTTTGTCACCTCCCTTTTTGGGCATGCGAGAATAGATGCGGCCGAAGGCCGGGGGCGGCCTGTTCCGTTAAAATCTGTAATATATAGACCATGAGTGGTCTGCATCTTGAATAGGAACCGACTAATTAATTTGAGAGAGTTTAAAATTTTAGAACGGGCGAAATGAACTTTGGCGAAATGAAGTTCGGCGAAACT
>CAISWS010000097.1 GCA_903889265.1 uncultured Bacteroidota bacterium | reverse complement strand
TACGTTGCTTTCCATTTGGATGGTGAAAGTGACACCACCATTAACAGTTTGGACATTGATGGCATAAACATGGCGGGTATACAGGCGCTGAAGAAAAGAACCGATGAGTTAAAAGCCAAGGTTGCTGAAATTGATGCGTTGAAAAAAGAATTGGAAACATTGAAACAGGAAAACGTTATGCTGAAAACAAGCGTTGATGGCAAAGTGGATGCAAGTGATATTAAGCAGCTAAAATTACAATTGGAGCAATTACGCAATTTGATGGAGCAAAACGGTATCAGAACAGAGAAGTAAATCCGGTGCCTTTGCGAATGTAAATTTTTGATAAAAGCGAACTTATATGAAGGCGGTCAACGAAAGTTGGACCGCCTTCACTTTCGCAGTAATAATTTTTGTATTCCTTTGCGTGTATGAACGATGTGAAGAAGAATGACCCCTATGCGGTATTGCGCATTGCCGAATTCAGAAACTTTCAGTTATCGCGGTTCAGTTTAACTTTTGGCATTCAGCTGGCCGAAACTATTCTGGGCTGGAAGGTTTATGAACTTACACACGATAAACTGGCGCTTGGTTTAATTGGATTAAGCGAGGCGCTTCCGTTTATACTAACTGCCCTCTACTCGGGCCATGCTGCTGATACTTATAACCGGTACAGGATTGTAAAGCGCACTATTTTTATCATGCTGTTGTGTTTTGCCGGTATTACCGGCCTGATGTTTAACGATGCTTTGTTTTTACGCGAACAGGGGATGTGGCCTATTTATTTTCTGATAGGTTGTTCGGGCATTGCACGGGCGTTTATGGCGCCTTGTATGCAATCAATTATTCCGCAAATAGTGCCCAGGGAGCTTTACGCGAATGCTGCTACCTGGGGCAGTAATGTTTGGCAAACCGCAGCAGTAACCGGCCCGGCAGCGGGTGGTTTAATTTATGGTATTTTGAAAAGCCACTACCAGTCAGATACGGCTGAAATTGTTTCGTTTTCATTTGCGCTGGTGTTGCTTGGTATTTCGTGGTTTGCGTTTAGCAGGTTGCAGGTAAGGGAGAACCCGCCGAAGGAAAAGGTGGAAACCTTGTTTGAGTCGCTGAAGGCGGGGTTGAGCTTTGTTTATAACAAGCAGGAGATGCTTTCGGCCATTTCGCTTGATTTATTTGCGGTTTTGTTTGGCGGTGCAGTGGCATTGCTACCGGTTTATGCCAGCGATATTTTACACGCCGGGCCTATGGGATTAGGATTTCTGCGGTCTGCACCCTTCTTAGGCTCAGTAGTGATGGGGCTTTTTCTGGCATTTAACCCGCCTACCAATAATGCCGGACGCAACCTGCTTGTGGCGGTAGCTGGTTTCGGATTGGCTACTATTGGTTTTGCCGTATCGCATAATTTTATCCTATCGTTTGTTATGTTGTTTCTGACGGGTGCGTTTGATAATGTAAGCGTAGTTATCCGCCAAACGATATTGCAGGTAATGACCCCCAACCATATGCGTGGACGCGTTAGTGCTGTGAATCAAATCTTTATTTCGTCTTCCAACGAGATAGGTGCTTTTGAATCGGGTTTGGCCGCTAAAATAATGGGTACTATCCCCTCAGTAGTTTTTGGAGGATGTATGACTTTGGTGGTGGTGGCTACTACTTATGTTTTGGCGCCTAAGATGAGGAAGCTGAAATTGTAAGAGAAAAATTAAATAGGCAACTGTTATTTAAAAAAAGCCCTGAGAACATCCACGAACTCAGGGCTAAGAAACCAAGGCAACAAAAACAAAATCAGATCTTATTCCATAAAACCGGTTATTTCAGATTTTCACAGCGCTTATACCAAACGCGGGGCGATATTAAGTGCCTTTTGGAACATGGCAACCGGTGATTTTCCACACCGGTCAAAAAAGAATGGCCTGGGTGTCTATTTTTCTTTTACGCAGTTCATCGCGCATTTTTCTTACCAGGTCGGGCAGCCTTATGCCGTAAACAAGCAAGGAGTTGAAATTGTTTTGTAGTTCATCGTTGTTTAACGATTCCAGGTAGTCCGTTACTGTCTGTTTTGGGCCGTTAATGAGGTTATATTTAAGTACTTGCATGATTTTTTGGTTTTTATAGCATGATTTATAATGTGGAAGAGATTGTGGCAGGGCGTGCACCCGGGGCTTTACCAATCCGGTTCAGCGGGGTTACTTCTTCAATAAAAAACAGTTCTTTAGTCTGGCATGGCTTCAGGTTGCCTTGCTCGTCCTGATAATGGGGCACATCTAATTTTACTTCACAAGTATCAAAAACCTGTGTGGTACCAAACAGGTCTATAAGGTTAAGCGAGGCCGGGGCTGCATGGGGGCCGGCAAAAAGTTTCTCAATCTGCCACAGTATTTCAATTCCCGCCTTGTTCTGACTCAACAGTATCTGTAAGTCTTTACGCGAGATGACATACTGGGTTTCGAAGAATTTTCCACATTCCTGCAGAAACCCGAAGAGGGAAACCTCGTCCTTATGGGTAAACTCAATTTCATTGACATACAACTCGTGTTTGGCAAATGTGTTTGAAGGTGTTGTTAACATATCGTTTGTTTTAATTGATAGCACAAAGTTGGCCGGTCACTGCGCAATGTATTTGCGCAGTAAAATTTATTTTTCGGATATTGCAGGAATAAACAGCCGCCCCTTCCGCCCCTTAAAGGGGGAGCCCGGTTGATAACTGCGCAGGGATTCTTTGCAGTTAAGCAGTGCTGTTATTGATTGAGTTTTAAGAAACACCGAACCCATGCCCCAGAACAGAGATGCGTACACCCGATACAAACTGATAGATATGCGCCTGCGCAAGCGGCCCTATCCGCGTTTGGAGGAGTTAATGGAGTTTGTAAGCGCGAACCTTGACAGGCAGGTGTCAAAACGTACTATGCAGCTTGATTTGCAGGAAATGCGTTACAACCAGTCGCTTAATTTTAATGCTCCTATCGCTTTTTCTAAAAAGGAGCATACTTACAGATATACCGATGAGCACTATACGATCCACAACCTTCCGGTAAGCGCGGATGAATTACATGGCCTTGATTTTGCCATCAGCATATTGGACCAGTTTAAGCACCTGCCTGCCATAAAGGAGTTTGAAGAGGCTATACACAAAATTGCGAGTACCGTAAAGCTGAATAAAGAGGCCCGGGGAGAAAGCGACCATATACAACTGGATAAGCCGTTTATTATTAAGGGCATTGAGTTTGTTGAGCCTATATTGAAAGCGATATCGGAAAGAAAGGTTTTAAAGTTTAGTTACCAGCGGCATGGCAGTGATACTGTTTCCCAAAACCTGCTGGAGCCCTACCTGATACGTGAATCGAAAAACTTTTGGTACGTGATTGGCAATGGCATCAGTAAGCAGGACCATAAGATACTTACGTTTGCACTTGACCGGATACAGGACCTGCAATTAACAAATCAAACCTTTAGTGATGATAAGATAGACCGGAAGAATTTTTACAAGAATGTGCTTGGTGTAACTGTGGGTGGTGGAGAGCCGGAAAAGGTGGTGTTATCTTTTTTGCCCCAGCAAGGCAATTATATAAAAACCATACCGCTACACCTTTCACAAACCATTTTAAAAGATAACAAAACTGAACTGCGCATTTCGCTAGACCTGGTAATTAATACAGAACTTAAAATGCAGCTGCTGAGCTACGGAGATAAGGTAAAAGTATTGAAGCCACAAAAGCTGGCCGATGAGCTAAAAGAATCGGCTAAAAGAATAGTGGAGTTATACCAGTAATACTTTAAAGTAGTTCGAGCAGGTTGGCCTGCACAAAAAACCGGGCATAAACATTGGCGTTGATATTGGTTGTTGTCAGCTGATCGGTGGTGCCTGATACCCGTAGTTTTATACGGCTGGCTTTAATGTAATTTTCCAGGTCAGCATTGGTTACATCCAATTGTAAGGTATCGCCTACATTGGCTGGTATATTCTGTTTGCCGGCAATCTCAACTTCGGGCAAACTATCAGAGGATATGTAAACGCTAATATTCTGAAGAAAAGAAAAGTTTTGCCCGGGAGGCGAAGAAATGGTGAGGGTTAACTGGCTAAGCGTGACACTTTGAATAAGGCTTGAATTGGTATTGTTGTTTTGAAATACCTGGGTGGAATTGGTAGCAATTTCGGGCGAATAAATGGTGAGCGGGACATTTACGGGAATATTTGCCGGAAACACGGCCTGGGTATTATAATCCACGTAAAATTGCCCGAGCTTTTTGATAGCCTTGCAAGAGCCCAACATAAGTAATATGATCAGTAAGGAGACTCCGGTTAAACGTTTCATAGCCGCACTTTTAAATACAACGGCAACAATAAGGCCATAGTATTGCCTGAAGCGCTAACTATATGACAATCAATTAATTATTTTGTCCCCAGGTCTACCTGGCTAAGGCGGTCTTTATCAAACCAGCAGGAAATTACCTGTCCTTGCACCTCAAACTCGCAATAGCCGGTGTTGTAGCTTACGGATGGTTTGCCCAAAATTTTCTTCACTTCTGTACTGGTAAGGTTAAAGCTAAGGCCCCGGGGTAACCTACCTTTAAAGCTGCCATATACGGGGCTATCCTTGTAAATACGGATTTCACTAAGGAGGGCGTTTTGAAGCAGCAGCTCAATACCCTCTTTTGACAGGTAGTGGTTCTCATTGGCCATCTGGAAATTGTAACTTGATTTAAGGTCGCTTAGCTCGGAAGCCTGGGCGCTTTTACCCAAGGCATTAATAAAGTTATCGCCATCTGTTCGGGATTGGGCAAAGCTTGCGGCACATAACAGGCAAAATACGCCAAGGGTTATTGCCTTGCGGAAATAATTGGTTTGCATTGAGTCGAGAGTTTAATGAGTCAAAAAGGTAATACAAATATAATATTTTAAGCAAACTCTTCATTAAAGCGTCGAAAAGACTCATAATTCAGGTTAAAACGGTCATTATACGGCAACTTGTTAATGATAATTACGTTAAACAACCAAGGCGGTTATCATTTACAGGATACGCTAAAGACAATTTCAGAGTCTAAAAGAAATGGCCACGCAAGTGGTTTAGCAGTATAGGTTAAGAATAGGTTATCGCAAATTACAGGTTCCCACCCCATCTGCTTGCAGCCCCGGTTTACGGGGCTGTTTTGTTTTAAAATGACCCGAAAATAGTGGTTGATCAAAAACAAAAAAAATACCGGAAAAGCCTAATATTGTTATATGAAAAAACAATTTGTTGGACGGAGCTTTGGCCCATTAGGTTTTACCATACTTTTTTTGTGTTTAGCCCTAGGTTTTGCAGCAACCGGATCTTATTCGTTCAGCCTGATTCTTATCCTATCTGCCTGTTCTTTTTTTCTGTTTTTCCTTTTTTCTTTCCGCCTGTATACGGTAACCAACGATGGCTTTTATGTTTCCAATTATTTTGGGATGAAATTTGACGAGATTTTGTTTGATGAGATGGTAAAATTATATACGCTAAGAGGATTTGAAGGATCTGTGTACCGCGGGGTGGGTGGATATAACACAGTAATACTCCGGATTCAGCTGAAGAGCGGAGAAATCTTTCAACTGGATATGGCGGATGTATGGAGCGATGATGAGTTATTGGAGGCCCTTAGGGAAGAATTAGGCGAACATATGTTTGACCTGAAGCATAAATAAACGGTACGGGCCTGAAAAGATAAAGACCGGGTTTCTTTAAATTAAAAACAAACCATTCTCATAAATCTTCGCTCCATCGGCCCAGATTTCTCCGCCGTTTTTCATATCAGTTATCATGTCCCAGTGCACGCTGCTTTCGTTTTTGCCACCGCATTGCTTGTATGATTGGCCCACGGCCATGTGTATGCTGCCGCCTATTTTTTCATCAAACAAAATATTACGGGTGGTGCGCTGAATGTTATAGTTAGTACCTATGGCTACCTCACCCCAATGGCGGGCCCCGGATATTGCAAACACTTTATCTAAAACATCTTTTCCTTTTTCAGCATTCCAGGTAATTATCTCGCCGTCTTTTACTTCCAGCGATACGCCTTCAACATCTTTGCCCATGTACAGGCCCGGATAGCTGAAATATACTTTGCCGTTAACACTGTCTTCAACCGGTGCACTGAACACTTCGCCGCTGGGCATGTTGGCGCGGCCATCGCTGTTAATCCAAGTGCGGCCTTTTACTGAAAAGGAGATATCAATATTTGGCCCTTTGTATTGCACAAACTCAACCTTGTTTAAGTAATCTACATATACCTGCTGCTTTTTGCGCACTTCAAGCCACTTTGCTATGGGGTCCTCATCATACAAATAGCAGCTCTGATAAACAAAGTGTTCGTATTCTTCCAGGCTTAATTCGGCATCATCGGCGGCTGCCTTGGTGGGGTATTGACAAAGACCCCGGCGCATAGTGCCATTACCAATACGGTTCCAGTATATCTGGTTTGTTTCTTTTTGCGCCTGCTGAAGAATTTTAAATTTTTCAGCATCCTCCGGCTCCTTTTCATCGTCACCCTTTTCGTAAGGCGCCCTGATTACCAGGTAGCAATCGAAGTTTTCCATGATATATTTTTTCATGGGGTTTTCCCAGCTGAGCTGATGTTCTTCGCCGTATTTAAGTGCCAAATCGCTGATTCCGTTCAGTTCAACACTTAGCACCGGAATTCCTCCTGCCATGTAAACGGCCTTAACCACCTCCCTGATAAGCGGCTCGGCCAGCGCTGATGCGCTGATATAAACCTTGTCGCTTTTTTTTACAGCAAGGCAGTAATTAACTAACAGATTGGCGTACTTTATCTGGATGGCCTGGTTATCCCGAACGATGGTTGACATAAAAGACTTTGTTTTGAGTTGTGAAAATATAAAATACGCTCAGAATATATCTGTCTGGATTTCAGGAAATGAATTAAACCAAACCGGCAAACATGAAACTATACGAAACTACGAAAACCGAATCAAGGCAATCGAGATTGATGAAATGGGGTTTTAATTTCTGGCCCTGTATATGGTGTACCGGCAGTAAGATTCATTTTATTGCTGCAGACCATAGTGAAATGCATGTTGGCCTGAAGCTGAATATCCGTACCCGTAACCGGGTAGGCACCGTGTTTGGCGGCAGTATTTACAGTTCAGTAGATCCTTATTATATGCTGATGTTTATGCAGATACTGGGCAAAGATTTTGTGGTGTGGGATAAGGCGGCTTCGGTAAAATTTGTAAGGCCTATTGTTGATGCGGTAAAATGCAGGTTTCTGATACCGGATGAACTGGTGAGCGAAGTGAAACAAAAAATAAGCGAGTTGGGTGAATATACTTTTGACCTGCCTTTGAAATACGAGGATGATAAAGGGGCTGTTTATGCGGTTTTTAATAAAACTATTTATGCGGCCAGTAAGGAGTTTTATAAAAAGAAACTGGCGGCAAGAAATAACCTGTAGAATTAACCAGGACTACTTGGCCCTTCAACAAAATACATGTCAATTTTTTCGCGCTTTTTGGTTTCTGTTTCGCCACGGAAAGTGCAGATAAACCGGTCTTTGATAAGTTTATAGGTTCCGCCTGAGATATTGATTTTGCCTTCCTCGCCGTGTTGTTCCATACGGGCGGCAATATTTACGGTATCGCCCCAAACATCATATGAAAATTTACGGATGCCAATTATACCGGCAACGACCGGGCCGGTATGGATTCCGAAACTAACCTCAAAAAACGACTCACCAGTACCCTCTTTTTGCAGTTGGGCCTGTTTTACAAACTCCTTAATTTCAAGTGCTGCGCGTGTAACATTAATTGCGTTATCTTCATCCGATACGGCTGCACCACTAATGCACAGGTAGGCATCGCCCACTGTTTTTATTCTTTCAATTTTATGGCGTGCTGTTATTTCATCGAAAGCCTTATAATAATAATCAAGCTCGGATAGCATAGGCTTAACAAATGCGTTGCCCTGGTTTTTTCCGGCCACAGCTTTAATATCGGCAAACAATACTGTTGCCTGGCCATTTACTTTATAGTCGGCCTTCTTTAAATCATTGACAATTTCCTCCGGCAAAATATTTTGAAGCAATTCGTCAGTGCGCTTTTTTTCGCTGGCTATCAAACTGCTATCTTTTCGTTTTTGATTAAATGCAAAAATTGCAAGGCCCGCTATTATGGCAAACATAAAGATACCTATGATTGCAAACTTTTTTATCAGCCTTTGTTTGTCGATTTGGGCCCCCAGTTCGGCATCCCTTTTGGCCTCTTGTACTTTGGCAATCTGGCGCTCTTTTTCAAAGTTGGCTTCCAGTTCCATACTGGCCAGTTTTTTTGTAAGGGTTTCGTTATTGTTTGCCTCGGAAAGTTCATGAAAGAGAATGTGGTAATCCAGGGCTTTGCCTTTATTTCCCATGCCCAGGTAGGCATAGTACAACACCTGCGCCGCATCTTTCTGAAGTTGAATTTCGCCGGTTGCCTTACCCTCCTCAAGCGACATTTCGGCCAGGTCAATGGCTACTTTATAAGCCCGGTCGCTAAGCAGAATATAACTCATTAACAGGCGGCTGTAACTGAACGACGACATGGAACCGGTTTGCTGAAAAAGAGCCATAGCCTGCTGGATATATTCCATGGCTTTTTTATACTGTTTTTTTTCATAATATATTTCGGCCAACTTTTGGTAGCAATTGGCTTTGTTATTCAGATTGCCAACTGCGTCGGATGCAATAATAGCCTGGTTATATATTTGTATGGCTGAATCTACCTTGCCTTTTTTATAAGCGAGATTGCCCATGCTTTGCATAACCCCCGGGTACCAAACATTAAAATTGCCTTGTTTGGCTGCGGTTAGGGCAGCCTGATATAGGGTAAGCGCTTTGTCATCCTCACCAAGCGCCTCGTATATAGAGGCCTTTCCATCAAGGCTGCGGGCGATATTTTTTTTGTCGTTAATTTTTATGGCTAGCTCGTAAGCGGTTTGAAAAAGGTCGAGCGCGTTGTTGTATTTGCTTTGATTCAATTCGATATTGCCCAGCCAGTATTTGCAAAAAGCCAGGTTACCAGTGTCGCTTATTTGCTGATTGATAGTGGCTGCGTTGCTTATTAATATTTTAGCCTGCGTATAATCATCCACTTTATAACTGGCAACACCCATAATGGCAATGGCACGGGCCATACCTTTTTTATAGTTGATATTTTCGGCCGCCAGTTTTATTTTTCCGGCTTGTATCAGGACATCTTTTGGGTTTTGATTCAAGGCAGATTCAGCGGTGTCGTTCTGCTTATCAATTTCAGCCGGAGTTTGCGCACTTGTGCCAAGCACAACTAACAGGCTGCAAAAAAAGGCGAGGTAAAATTTCTTCATCCACAGAACTTTAGGTTAAGATAAACTTAAAACATAAAAAGCACAAGTGGAAATAAGGTGTGTTCAGGTGTTAATGTGTTCAAGTGTTCAGGTTAATACAATAAAAACCTGGTTCCGGTGGTATTACTGCCTAACAATAGCAATAACAGGGTTTTATCTTCCCATCTTTACTTGTATTACAAGATGCGCACCTTAACACATTAACACATGCGCACTTCACACAGGTTTAAACTGCTCGAAACCCTGTTTGCAGTTAAAGCAGAAGCGGATGGCCCTGCAAAGTGTTGAACCAAATGCTGACCGAAGTGTGGTATCTGTGCTATGGCAGTGAGGACAGCGGACATTATTAAGCTGGGCTTCGGTAAGTTCGCCTTCAATAACTACCGGAGGGGCGAGGCCGAATTTTTCCAGCTTTATTTTGGCATCTGCGCTCATCCGGTCGCTGGTCCATGTGTTATCAAAGTCGACTTTTACGTTTACCTGCTTGAAACCCAGTTTGGATACTTCTTCGGCCACAGACTTTTTGATTAAGTCAATTGCAGGACAGCCTACAAAGGTAGGGGTCATGGTAACCGTGCAGGTTTGTTGGTTATTGGGTGCGGTGATTATTTCAACGTTGTAGATAATGCCCATGTCAATTACATTCAATACCGGTATTTCGGGGTCTTTGACATTTTCGAGTGCGGACCATACTGCGTCTGAAGCTATTGATTTTGTAACAGTAGCGGTTTTAGGTAAGGCATTATTGTTTAACAAAATTTCCATGTTATTTCGCTTTACCACTCTGCCTCCGGGTCGAGGCGAACTACCTCACCCATTTCTTCCAACAGTGGTTTCAGGTATTCAGAATGGAATCCTTTGCGGCCGCCGAAAGCTATTTTATCATCGGCCACTTTTGGTAGTTGAAGGCCGGCAGATTCAATAACAGTTGTAATTTTTTCAAGCCATTTAGTTTTTAAGGCGTCCTCACCGGCAAAAACCTGCTGGCTGCTGAGTTCGCTTTCAAAGCCACCATTTTCAAAAATACCCAGTGCATAAGGCATTGCGTAATTTAATGCCGATTGCATGCGGGCATGGCTTTCTTCATTTCCGGCCGCCAGTTGTTTTAAAAAAGTATCGGCGTGCATGGTGTGATACTTTATTTCGCCTTTTATTTTTTTTGCCAGTTGTGCCAAAGGTTGAAAAGAGGAAGTAGCCAACATTTCGTAACGGATAGCTTCAGCATGGTCAAATAAAAAATGGCGCACCAGGCTAAAATCGTATTCGCCAATCGGCAGTTCAACCAACTGGCAACATTTGAAAAGCTTTTCTTCTCTTAAAAACGCCACTTTATCGGGTTCCGGTTCTCCCAGTACTTCGTGGAGTATCTGGTATAAGGCCTGAGCGTGGCCGATTTTATCCTGTGCCATAGATGAAAAGGCAAGGTCTTCCTCCAGCATCGGGCCAATACCGGTCCATTCAGAATTGCGGTGACCAATGATGAGGGCATCGTCTGCCATTTTATAAAGCATGTCTTTTAAAGCGTTGTTGTTCATGGTTTTTGATTCTATCAGAAAGCCGGTTAATTATTGCAATTATTGCTTTTGAAATTTCTCAATTCTATCCCGCACCTTATAATAAGCGGGATCGCGGAAAGTTTTTTCAGGCGTGGTTTCAAACATATCTTCGTCTTCGGATTGAAACGTGAATACATCGCTGGTTTTAACCACCCACAAATTGGCAGTTTTGCCCCGGCGGCCAAATGCTTCTTTTGCCATGATTAAGGCTATTTCAGGCGATGAGGCATGCACTACACCAGCGTGTACATGTTGCTTTCCTCTTTTATCCTGGTGAAATACCTCCCAGGTTACCAGGTGTGAGTTGGTATGCACAGGCTCTGTCTCATCTGCCTTTAAATGCAGTCTTTTTACTCTTGGATCTAACGAATTCATGATACTTATTTTCAAATCTTCAAAAAACTACAATTTACTTCTTAACAAAATGGCCTAACAGCCAGCTCATCCCGTCCTGCAGGACACCCTTCTCTTTGAAAAAAAGAGAAGGGAACAGCCCATACAAATACAGCCCTCAGATTTATTGATGAGGGCTGATTTCTTTAGGCTAGCGGGGTCACATACCTTTCATTTCTGCTGGTTAACGCATTGCGCACCCAGCGGCCTGCTTCTTCGGCATATTTTCTTACAGCCAGGCGTTCGGCGTTACAGGGGCCACCGCCGTTAATTACACGCTTAAATTCTTCCCAATCGGGGTCTGAAAACTCCCATATTCCTGCATCATTCTTTTTTAAATTAGGGTCGGGGAAGGTGATACCTAATTCCCATATTTTAGGCAGGTACTGATCTAAAAACTGGTTGCGCATATCGTCGTTGGATGCCAGTTTTACTTTCCATTTCATGAGTTTTTCGGAGTGCTGTGAAGTCCGGTCGGGCGGGCCGAAAAAATGCAACAGCGGGCGATACCAGCGGTTGATTGCGTCCTGCAACATAGCGCGTTGCTTTTTGGTGCCGGTTGCCAGATACACCACATTATCGTGGCCTTGTTTTAAGTGGAAACTTTCTTCGTAACAAATCCTTTCAAGCGCACGGCAATAGGGACCATAAGAACCCTTGGAGTTTATAACCTGATTTACAATAGCAGCACCATCTACTAAAAAACCAATGACAGCAACATCGGCCCAGGTTTCGGCGGGGTAATTAAAAATGTTAGAGTATTTGGATTTACCGTTCAGCAGGTCTTCCAGCATTTGCTCGCGGGTTTTGCCCAGTGTTTCAGCAGCACTGTATAATAATTGACCATGGCCTATTTCGTCCTGAACTTTAGCAATTAAAGCCAGTTTACGCCTGAAGTTAGGGGCGCGGGTTATCCAGGTGCCTTCAGGCAAAGCGCCAACAATTTCAGAGTGGGCGTGTTGCTCAATCATGCGTATCAGCTGCTTACGATATTCTTTGGGCATCCAGTCGCCGGGCTCTATTTTTTCGCCACGTGCAATGCGTTCTTCAAAAGCCGCAAGTTTAACCGGATCCTCTTCAACCGAGTTCATTCGCTTTGCTTCTTCTTCCGTTATATTAGTGTTGCCGTACATGGTGCGTAGTATTTAGTATGGAGTATAAAGTATTCAGACAATACCTGTTTAGTTGTTTAGCTTTTTAGTCCCTTTAATAATAAACCGGCAATATCCTCGGCTATCTGATCCGGGCTTAATTTTTCGCTGGTTTTATACAAATCGTAGGTAGCATTAAGGGCTGAGAATATTGTGAAGGTAACCAGTTTCAGGTTCATGGTTTTAAAGTCACCTTTCTTCATGCCCTTGTCAATAATATCCCTGAATTTGAGCTCGTATTCGTGCCGTAGTTTTTTAAACTGGGCCAGGTTGGGCTCTTCTAAAAACATCCATTCCTGGAAGAATACAGCGGAAGCCTCCATGTTATCGGCTATAACGGATACATGCCCCTTAATAGCCGCACGCATCTTTTTTGTAGCTGATTTTTCGTTCAGGTCAACTTCTTCAAAAGCTTTGAAAAACTGCGCGGCTATGTCGAAGCATATCTCCCTCAGCAGGTCATCCTTGCTTTTGTAGTGGTTATAAATGCTGGGGGCTTCTATGCCCACCTCTTTGGCCAGTTCGCGCATGCCTACGGCTGCGTAGCCGCGTTCGCGAAAAAGTTTCTGCGCCGTTTGGCGAATGTTTTGCCGGGTTGTTAAGGTTGCTGTTGCCATATTTACTAACGAGTGATAGCAAAGCTAATAATTGTATTTGAAACAAACAAGTGTTAGTTTTGGGGGGTACCGCAATCCCGATGACTATCGGGAGCAAAGAGCGCAAAGGGATGCATAAGATTTGTAAGCGGTACGGTTGTTTATATAAGGCTATACCCGCGCTTATTTAAACTTCGCCTTTAAATAAGCCAATGCCTTTGCGTGGGCATCTTCGGCGTATTCTTTATTGAACCTGGGGTTGCTGGGGTTGGCAAAGGCGTGGACGGCATCGTAATTATGTACGGTTAGTTTTTTGCCAGCTTTATTCATGTCTTTCTCAAAAGCCTTTACTACTTCAGGATTAATGAATTTATCCTGGGTGCCGAAAAAGCCAATTACATCAGAGTTGAGGGTTTTAAGCCTTTCAATGTTTTTTTCGGGCATGCCATAATAAACTACGCAGCCAACTGTTTTATTACCAGCAATTAAGGCTGCCTGTAATGACCAGCCGCCGCCCATGCACCAACCAATGGTTGCAATTTTTGCTTTTGAGCCGACGTACTCTATAGCACCTTGTATAATGGCGTTAGCCCGGTCGTCTTTAAGTTCGCTCATGTATTTTTGAGCTTCTTCGGGGGTAGTGGCAATTTTGCCGTCGTACAAGTCAATGGCACAGATGTTTACGTTGCCTAACTCCTCTTTGTATTTATCTGCCACCTGCTTAATATAATCGTTCACTCCCCACCATTCCTGAAACACAAACAGCACATTATCTGTGGGCTGGTCACTTTTTACGTAGTAAGCTCTGCCTGTTTTTCCGTCAGGTGTTTTAAAGCTCACCATGTTGCCCTGGCTGTTTTGCAGAAAAAACGGCGTTGGAGGAAGATGTGACTTTAGAAAATCTGAATTCATAGCCAGCATCCGGTTTTGCTCAGTCATGGGAGCAGAACAGCAGGAGGGAGTTTGGGCAGAAAGCGTTCCGTACAGGAAAAGCAGGAGTATCAGATTTTTCATGGCGGGAGATTTTGTATTTAAAGTTAGGCAAAAAAGGGCAATGCCTGCATCAGGATTGAATGTGCTTCTTAGGAAAATAGCCGGCAGCCAACTCACCCCTGTCCTCCGGACATCCCCTCTCTTTGAAAAAAAGAGAGGGGAAATGCCAATGCAAATTCAGGAAAGGCATTTATCGAAGAAGTTTAGTTCGGATTTGAGGGCTTAAACGCAGCAAATACAGTTGATTAAAATTTATCGTCTGTTTATCCTTTAATCCGTATTCAATCCTGATTTGGACAATTTCCTAATTCAGGGTTTTAAGGTCTATTACAAAGCGGTAGTGTACATCGCCTTTAATCATCCGCTCGTAGGCGTTGTTTATTTCGCTGATGGGAATTACTTCTACATCGCTCATAATGTTGTGCTCGGCGCAGTAGTCCAGCATTTCCTGCGTTTCTTTTATTCCGCCAATTAAGGAGCCGGCCAGTCTTCTGCGTTTGCCTATTAAGTTAAAGGCTGCAACCTGTGGGGCGGTGGGTGGAACACCCAGCAAAATCATGGTTCCGTCTAAACGGAGTAAGGATAAATAAAGGTTGAGGTCATGCTCGGCAGAAACTGTATCAATAATAAAATCGAAGTAGTTTTTTACCGTGGCTAAAGACGCTTCATCTTTGGTTACCACAAATTTGTGAGCGCCCAACTCTTTTGCATCTGCTTCTTTTTTAGCGGAGGTGCTTAGAACAGTTACCTCAGCACCCATGCTAACACCCAGCTTTACAGCCATGTGGCCAAGTCCACCCAGGCCAACTACGGCCAGCCTATGGCCCTTTCCTACTTTCCATTGACGTAATGGTGAGTAAGTGGTAATTCCGGCGCACAGCAAAGGGGCAACCCGCTCTAATGAAAGTTTTTCAGACACCTTTAGCACAAATTCTTCGTTGGTTACAATCTTATCGGAATAGCCGCCATAAGTAGGGCTGCCATCTTTATCTCTGCCGTTATAAGTGCCCACCATACCTTTTTCGCAGTATTGCTCTAAACCCTGTTCGCAGCTTGGGCAAGACTTACAAGAGCCTACCAAACAACCTACCCCGGCTAAGTCTCCGGCCTTAAAATTCTTAACGTGTGCACCAACGCGGGTTACTTTGCCAACAATTTCGTGGCCAGGCACCATTGGGAAGATAGAGCCGCCCCATTCGTTACGGGCCTGGTGGATATCGGAATGGCATACACCACAATAAAGTATTTCAATTTCTACATCATGTGCACCGGGTTCCCTTCTTTCAAACTTAAATGGCCCCAGGGGCGTTGTTGCATTTTGTGCTGCGTATCCTTTTGCGTTACTCATAATTGGTGTGGTTTTTTGAATTGAGGAAACAAAGATTCGGATTTAAAGTTTTAAAGCAAGGGAAATTTCCGGGCCCATTAAATTAATTTACAATAACGAAACGCATATTGATGAGGAGTATTTTGCTAAATTCGTGAGAATAAACGGAGCATATGAGCTATTTGATATTTAAACCGAAGTCAAAAAAGGAAGAAGCCTTTTTAAAGGAATTGGCAAATAAGCTGAACATTGATTATCAGCAGGTTTCCCTTAAAGAGTACATGGCGGATATCGAGGAAAGCCGTAAACAAATTAAGCGGGGTAAAAAAGTTTCACTTTCATCCTTAGCCAATGGGCTTTGAAGTTAATTTTTCAGATAGAGCTGCAAGGGAATTAAAGAAACCGGACAAGCAAACTCAGAGGCGAATCATAGAAAAGCTTACTCAACACGCGGCTACCGAAAATCTCAGTGAGGTTAAAAAACTCACAAACCCTTTATTAGGAGAATGGCGCTATCGAATTGGTGACTACAGGGTTATTTTCGACCTTTCGGGAAATGAAATCCAGGTTTTAAAAGTGGCACATCGCAGTGAAGTTTATGACTAAATTCCGGTTTTGCTCTCTTTTTTGCTAAATCCCCTTAAACTTGGGATTTCTCACAAATATCATTTTTGTTTTCGCTTCTACTCCAGTAAGTTTGCGCCTCGAATCATTAAACCTAAAACTAAATTCTAAATACCAACGCAATGAGCATTTCGCAATTTAATTTCCCTACTACCATCCGTTTTGGCGCCAATGTTGTGAAGGAACTGCCTGATTATTTAAAGAAAAACGGCTTGAGCCGTCCGCTGGTGGTTACTGACCCTAATGTTGCCCAGCTTGATTTCTTTAAAGCAATTGTGGCTGATTTAAAAGCCAAAGGATTGGCAGCCGAGGTATTTAGCGACATACATAAAAACCCGGTTAAGAGTGATGTTTACAAGGGTGGCGATATGTGGGATGCTACCAAAAGCGATTGTATTGTTGGTATTGGCGGAGGTGCCGCTTTGGATGTTGCCCGTGCGATAGTTTTACGCGTTAACCACCGCGAGGACCTGTTTAAATATGATGACCTGATTGGCGGCGACATATACGTTACCAACGATGTGCCTCATTTTGTAACCATACCAACTACCAGCGGTACGGGTAGTGAAGTAGGCCGCAGTGCTATTATTGCTGATGATGTAACGCACCAGAAGAAGATACTTTTCTCGCCAAAATTATTGGCAAAGATTGTTTTTGCCGATCCGGTTTTAACTATGGAATTGCCCGGTTTTATTACCGCTGCAACCGGTATGGATGCCCTTACGCATAACATGGAAGCATTTTTAGCGAAGAACTACCATCCTATGTGCGATGGTATAGCTTTGGAAGGCATGCGTTTGATTTCATTATCGTTAGAGAAAGCCACCAACAAGCCTGATTTGGAAAGCCGCTCAAATATGCTGATGGCAAGTATGATGGGCGCTGTGGCGTTTCAAAAAGGATTGGGGGTGGTGCACTCGTTAGCGCATCCGTTGTCGAGCTTACTGGATACGCACCACGGTTTGGCTAACGCTGTAAACATTCCGCATGGTATGCGGTTTAACATTGATGGTTTTGAGGAGAAATTCCGCAGGATGGCGCGCATTTTTGAATTGAAAGATGAAAGCGGCGAAGGTGTGGTAAATTATCTTTTTGATTTGAACACCAAAGTAAATATACCGCACCGGTTGCGTGAAATAGGCGTTAAGGAAGAACATCTGGAGACCCTTGCGGACCTGGCGTTTGCTGATTTTGCACACCCGAATAACCCTAAGCCGGTTAGCCGTGCTGATTTCAGAAAAATATACGGAGAAGCACTTTAATAAAACTATAGCCAGTGTCGCAAAAAATTAAGATAGGCATTACTTTTTCTGAAGCCCGGTATGAGAATTACCCTACATGGATAATTGGTGATGATGCAGATATTGAACTGGTAGAATTGAGTTGGGAAAAACAGAATTGGGATGATATTGAAGATTGCGATGGCATTGTGCTAACCGGTGGCATAGATACCTGCCCGAAGTTTTACGAAAACGAAAGAACGGATTATCCCAACAAGCCTGAAACCTTTAATGAAAAGCGTGATGAATTTGAAATGCATGTGTTTGAGACGGCATTGAATTTTGACCATCCGGTGCTGGCCATTTGCAGAGGTTTACAATTGGTAAATGTGGCATTGGGGGGAGATTTAATCCAGGATTTGGAAGAGGCAGGCAAGAACGATCACCGCAGGCATGGTGATGTGGATGGGCAGCATGCGGTTTCAATTGTGCCTAATTCTTTATTGAACCAGGTTTCGGGACTAGCTACCGGAAATATTAATAGCGCACACCATCAGGCCGTTGGCCGTATCAGTGATGAGTTGATGGCTAGTGCGGTATCGCCCGATGGAGTAGTTGAGGCTATTGAGTGGAAGGTAAAAGAGGGCGAGCCCTGGTTGCTGGCGGTGCAGTGGCATCCCGAAAGAATTTTGGATAAAGAAAATAATCCACTTTCAAAAAACGTGCGGGAGAAATTTTTAGAGGCAGTTAGAAGAAATGCATAGAGAAATTAACCACTTAGACACTGTTTAAAATTAAATCCCAATGCAATTTAGCACAAAGAACACAAAGGGAAATGCAAATACAAAGCCCACAAAGAGGATGTTTTTTTGGTGTTCTTTGTATTGAACTTTGTGCTCTTGGTGTTGACCTGTATTTCTTTTATTTTAAACAGCCTGTAAGGTTTAAAAAAGTATTAAAACATAAAAATGAAAGTAATAAACCCCGCTACTGAAGAAGTAATTGCAGACCTGCACGAAGATAGTGCAAGCACGGTGCATCAAAAGTTAACCGCTCTTCAACATGGGCAGAAGAAATGGCATGCTGTTCCTTTAAATGAACGTGTAGCAGTTATTCAGAAATTTGCTGCGATATTGAAGGAGAATATTGATGCATTATCTAAAGTTTTGACTTCGGAAGTAGGCAAGCCTTTGCAGCAATCTGCCAACGAGGTAAACGGAGCATGCGCCCGGATTAGCTGGCTTACTAATAATGCTGAAAAATATCTGGCGGACGAGTGGATGACCCGGGAAGATGGCTTGGGTGAGAAGATAGTTTACGAACCGCTGGGTGTGGTTTGTAATATATCTGCCTGGAATTATCCTTACCTGGTGGGGGTTAATGTTTTTGTACCTGCGCTGCTTGCAGGTAATTCAGTGTTGTACAAACCTTCAGAACATTCATCACTGACCGGTTTGGAAATTGAGAAGGCTTTGAAAAAAGCAGGGGTGCCTGATGATGTTTTCCAAGTGGCTATTGGGGGCGGTGAAGTTGGCAAGGCTTTGCTTGAACTTCCTTTTGACGGATATTTCTTTACAGGCTCGTATAAAACCGGTCAGTATATTTATGAAAAGGTGGCACCTAAGATGGTTCCCTGCCAGTTGGAGTTAGGTGGCAAGGACCCGCTTTATGTGGCAGATGATGTGGTAGACATTAAAGGCATTGCCGCAGGCACGGCCGATGGCGCTTTTTATAACAATGGCCAAAGCTGCTGCTCGGTAGAGCGTATTTATGTGCATGAAAAAGTATATGATGCCTATGTGCATGAATTTGTGAAAGAAGTAAAAGGCTATAAAATGGCACGGCCTGATGAGGAAGGCGTTTACATTGGCCCGTTAACCCGCAAACCACAGCTTGAGTTTGTTGCTGCGCAGGTTAAAGATGCAGTTGCCAAAGGCGCCAAAATATTAACTGGTGGCAAAGCCCCTGAGCACAGAGGCTACTATTATGAGCCTACCGTTTTGGTTGACGTAAATCATGAAATGAGTGTAATGAAAGAGGAGTCTTTCGGGCCGGTGATTGGTATTATGAAAGTGAAGGATGATGCAGAGGCCATAAAGCTGATGCAGGATTGCGATTATGGACTTACTGCGGCGGTTTACACCGCCAGCCAGGAGAGGGCAGAAAAAATACTATCAAAAATAAACTCAGGTACCGGCTATTGGAACTGTTGCGACCGGGTAAGTGCGCCACTGCCATGGAGCGGACGTAAACACTCGGGATTTGGGGCTACATTATCGCATGTTGGGTTGAGGGCGTTTACGCATCCTAAGGCATATCATTTGAGAGGATTTAAACCGTAGACAGTGTTTAAAATTAAATCCCAATACCATTTAACACAAAGAGCACAAAGGAAAATGCCAATACAAAGGCCACCAAGAGTATATTTTTTGTGCGCTTTATATTGAATTTTGTGCGCTTAGAGTCAGGCAGTCTTTTTTTTAATTTCAAACAGGGCTGGAAAAATCATATGTAAATGAAATTGCCATCTTGCGACCGGGTGGCATTTTTATTTTTAAAACTATCAGCCAACAAAAAGGATAATATTACTTTGGAGCCGCAATTAAAGTTAATACTATGGCAAACGAAGGAGTATACTACAGCGACTATCTGCAGTTAGATAAAATATTAGGGGCGCAACAATTAGAAAGCGATAAGGAGGGGCACCAGCATGCGCATGATGAAATGCTTTTTATTGTTATCCATCAATCGTACGAGCTTTGGTTTAAGCAGATATTGTTTGAGGTGGGTTCGGTAATGGATATTTTATCTCAACCCAATATACAGGATAGCTCGCCTGACCTGTTTATTGTAAACCACCGGTTGAAACGGGTTATTACTATTATGCAGGTGTTGATTGATAAAATCAACATTCTTGAAACCATGACCCCGCTTGATTTTCTGGATTTCAGGAATATGCTGCGACCTGCATCCGGCTTTCAGAGCATACAGTTTAAATTGCTTGAAGCTTACCTGGGCCTGAAGATGGACCACCGGTATGGTAAAGAATATTATGTGAGCCAGCTAAAGCCCGAGGATGTGGAAATTATAAAAAAGGCTGAGGATAAAAAGCCGCTGATTGCTTTGGTGAATGACTGGCTGGAACGGATGCCGTTTTTCGATAAAAAGGAATTCTGGCCCGGGGTTGATATGAAAGAACCGGTGCACCCGTTTTGGAAAACGTATGATTCGATTTACTCGGAAAGCTTAGTGCAGGGAGAGAAATTCAACCTCTCGCGCTTTGAAGAAATTATGCTGGCTTCAGAAAGGAAACCTGAATGGAGTTTAAGCCCGAAGGCGCGCAGGGCAGCCCTGTTTATTATGATGTACCGGGATTACCCTTTATTGCAACTGCCCTATCAGTTGCTGAATGTGCTGCTTGAAATTGATGAACATTTGGCTACCTGGCGTTACCGGCATATGAATATGGTACACCGCATGATTGGTACCCGTACCGGTACCGGTGGCAGTACGGGAAAGCAATATTTAAAGGGGGCGCTGGATAGTCATTATATTTTTGGTGAGTTTGCGGAGCTGACATCGTTTATGATTGAGCGGCACAAATTGCCGGTGCTGTCTTCCAATTTACGGGTGAGGCTTGGGTTTGAGAGTTAAACAGCCTGTTTTCGCACGGAGGAAAATACAGAGAAATGCATTTAGGGATAAATTAATTTCAGAGTATGAACAGAAAGAAGTTTACGCGTATAAGTGCAATGGCTACTTCTGCTTTGATGGTGCCGGATTTTATGCTTAAAGCGGCGGCGGGTAAAGCTTTTACATCTCAAAGGCCGCCGGTGGGCAAAAGAAATTTTACGAGCGATGCGGTAGAGTCCCTGATAGCTGATGTGAAGAAAAATGTGAAGGATGAAGAGCTTGTGTGGATGTTTGAAAACTGTTTTCCGAACACACTGGATACCACGGTGTTTTTTGAAATGAAAGATGGCAAACCCGATACTTATGTAATTACCGGTGATATTGATGCTATGTGGTTGAGGGATTCGTCGGCGCAGGTAAATCCTTATCTGCCTTTGTGTAAGGAGGACAAGCACCTGGCGCAAATGGTGGAGGGTGTAATACGCAGGCAAACAAAATGTATTTTACTGGACCCTTATGCCAATGCTTTTTACAAAGACAGCAACAAAATAAGCCCCTGGAAAACGGACCAAACCGAAATGAAACCGGGTGTGCATGAGCGGAAGTGGGAACTGGATTCCCTTTGTTATTGTATCCGCCTGGCTTACCAGTACTGGAAAATTACAGGTAATACCGCGCACATGGACGAGGAGTGGCATAATGCCATGGTGCTGGTTGTAGAAACTATGAAAGACCAGCAGCGGAAAAATGATAAAGGCAAGTACCACTTTCAGCGAAGGACGATAACGCTGAGCGATACATTGGCGGGAGATGGATATGGCAAACCGGTAAAACCCAATGGGATGATATGCTCAGCATTCAGAAACTCGGATGATGCTACAACTTACCTGTATAACAAACCTGAAAATCTTTTTGCGGTAACTGCCCTACGGCAACTGGTAGAAATGATAATAGCGACAAGCCATAGGGACGAACTGGTAATGACCGCCCGGAACCTTGCGGATGAAGTGGAGCACGCTACTTTGAAAAACGGGATTATTGATTATACGGCCTTTGGGAAAATATACGCGTACGAATGTGATGGTTTGGACCATACGGTTGCGATGGAAGATGCAGGTATCCCCGGCCTTATAACCATACCTTACCTGGGTTATGGTACTACGGAAGATGAAGTGTATAAAAGCAGCCGGAAGTTTGCATTAAGTAAGGACAATCCTTATTTCTACCAGGGCAAATCTGTTGAAGGCATTGGCAGCCAACACCTGGCTTATAAGGGTGAAATGATTTGGCCTATGGGGATTATATCAAGGGCTATTACATCCACCGATAATGCAGAAATTACTCATTGCATCAATATGCTGAAAGCCACCCATGCAGGCACCGGTTTTATGCATGAGGGTTTTAAACCCAACAGCCCGAAAAACTTTACCCGCCACTGGTTTGCCTGGGCCAATAGTTTTTTTGGTGAAATGGTGTGGATGGTTTATAAAGAAAATCCAGGGTTGTTGCAGAGAGAAAGCAAATAAACCAGCATATTTACACATAGCAGAAAAATAACGGTTAATATAAAAATGACAGTTGAAATACTTTTAGAAACGTTCCAGAAAACTAAGTCAATATCTGACGAAATGGTTTTAGCCATTTGTTCCGACGAGCAAACAAGAAAGGATTTAGTTGGTTATTTCAAACAAAATCAAAACAGGCCATTTGTGCTCGCTTTGTTGAACCGGTTTATTGAATTACGAAAAAGCCCCGAAGGAGAGGTTTATATTGAAGACCTGATGTTGGTCTGCCTTTTGTTGGGGATGCATCGGCAAATTGAAGATTGTCTGAAAATTTGGGAAGCGAAGGATACGGATTTTGACACTTACTGTGGAGTAGATATTCAACTGGTGCCTTTTATGGGTGTTGAGCAAACGATTGAATACCTGAATACGCAGAGAAGCAAAGAAGCAGAAGATGCATTAAAGTATGTTAGAGGATGTGAGAAAGCAGGAGATTTTAAGGAGTTGGAGGAGTATTATAATACGCCATGGTTTTTATAGGTGTTTAAATGAAAATAGAAATTGAGAAATATGCAGATGTTATCCGCCGTTTACCAAACAACGGCCAACATATTACTGCGCATACGCGTACTGGACAAATAGTTGTTTACCAGGCCTATAATCATCAGATAGCAGACTATGCTGTTAAACATCAGCAATTAGGAGGAAAGCATTATAGTTACAGTAGAATGTCATGGATAAAACCAAATTTTCTGTGGATGATGTACCGCTGCGGTTGGGCTTCAAAGGAAAACCAGGAAAGAGTGCTTGCTATTTGGATTGATTTTGCTGACTTTGAAAATATTTTGCAACAAGCTGTTTGGTCTTCATTTAATCCGTTTGTTTATCAAAACCATGAAAAATGGAAAGAGGAAATGAACAATAAAGAGGTCCGCCTGCAATGGGATCCAGAGCACGATCCATATGGTGGCAAGCTTGAAAGACGGGCTATTCAGCTTGGGATGAAGGGGGCCGTTCTGGAAAGCTTTGGCAAGAAACAAATAAAACAGATTGAGGACATTACCGAGTTTGTTAAAGATCAGAAACTTAATATTGACAAGGGTAGTCCTTATGAACTGTTAGTGCCTATTGAAACCATTTATAATCTCTCCAATTTAAGTCTTTCGAAAAAAATTGGTACCACCTAAAAAGTTGCATTTCAACACACATCCTTCACCAACATCTGCAACCTTACATTATCCTGCCACTCATTTTCATCTATCTGGTAGGCAATATTAAAAGGCCTGCTTTTTATAAGGTTGAATTTTGGTGCAAGGCCGAAGCCGATATCATCTATAGCAGCGCTACGGTTTTTCTTTACTGAAAATTTAACGTGGTCTTCTTTTACTATTTTGCTCCAGCCATTATCGCTAACGCCACGGGTTATAAAAACCGGTTTCATGTTTTCAGGGCCAAAGGGGGCCATTTGCATAATGATGCTGTAAAATTTTGGGGTGATATCTTCCAGTTCAATTTCAGCATCAATTTCAAGTTCGGGGACCAGTTGCTCTTCTGTAATCCGGCCGGTTACTACTTCTTCAAACTTTAAAGAAAAGGCCTCTACGTTTTCGGGTTGGAGGGTCATGCCTGCGGCAAATTTGTGGCCGCCGAATTGTATGAGCAGGTCTTTACATTCATAGATGGCCTCATACAAGTCGAAGTTTTTTACTGAGCGGGCAGAGCCGGTTACTTTGCCATCGCTTTCGGTAAGCACAATGGTGGGGCGGTAATAGGTATCGGTTAAGCGAGAGGCTACAATGCCGATTACTCCTTTGTGCCAGGCAGGGTTAAACAGCACCGTTGATTTACGGTTAACGAGCGTTTCATCTGCGCCGATAATTTCCAGGGCATGAGCAGTAATGCTGCGGTCAAGGTCCTTTCGTTCGGCGTTGTATTTGTTTAGTTGCAGCGCTTTAGCTTCGGAGCCGTAATCTATGTCCTCGGCAATCAGCAGTTTTACGGCGTGTTTGGCATCATCAATACGGCCCGCGGCATTAATACGGGGGCCGAGAATAAATACCACATCGGTAATGTCCATTTCCTTTTGCACGCCGGCAATTTCTTTTAAATGACGCAGACCGGTTACCGGGTTGTTGTTCAGTTTTTGCAAACCGTGAAAAGCAAGTATGCGGTTCTCGCCCGTAATAGGCACAATATCTGCGCCGATGCTGAGGCACAACAGGTCGAGGTATTGAAAGGCTTTTTCAGGAGGTAAGCCATTTTGTATAGAGAAAGCCTGTATCAGTTTAAAGCCAATGCCACAACCACTTAACTCTTTATAAGGGTAATGGCAATCATTTCTTTTTGGGTCGAGCACAGCCACTGCGGCGGGTATTTCGGAACCCGGGTTGTGGTGGTCGCAGATAATAAAATCGATGCCTTTTTGGGTGGCATAATCTACTTTATCGTTGCTTTTGATGCCGCAATCGAGAGCAATGATTAAAGCAAAATGGTGTTCGGCGGCGTGGTCAATTCCTTTGGTTGAAATTCCGTAGCCTTCGGTATACCGGTTGGGGATGTAGTAATCTATGTTGGGATAAAATTCTTTAAAAAAGGAGTAAACGGTTGCCACGGCTGTGGTTCCATCTACATCATAATCGCCGTAAATCAATATTTTTTCGTTATTGGCTATGGCAGTGGCTATGCGGTTAATGGCTTTATCCATGTCCTGCATCAGAAAGGGATCGTGCAAGGATTCTAACGATGGGCGGAAGAATGCTTTTGCCTGTTCGTAGGTTTCAATGCCGCGTTGTACCAGTAGTTTGCAAAGTACGGGATGTACTTTCAGGGCTTCCTGTAATGCTGTAACTTTTTGTTCGTCTGCTTCCTTAACTACCCACCTTTTTTGCATGGTGCAAATTAACGGTTAAATGTGTTCAGGTGTTAACGTGTTCAGGTGTTAAAGTTGTAAGCCCAAGTCAACGGGCTATGACAAACCTTTGTGTTGAGGTTGCATTTCCGTTTTGTATGGTAACGAAGTAGGTGCCTGGTGCCAGTGTGGAAACATCGGCTGTTGTGGTGCTAATACCTGCGGGAACTATACGGGCAGCGGATGATATCTTCTGCCCGAGAATATTGGAAATGCTGAAAGCAATGTCAGCATCATGCGATAAGTTGAATGAGATGTTTAGTTGGCCGTTAGCGGGGTTTGGGAATAAATTCCAGGTATTGTTTGAAGAGAGGCTTTGGATGCCCTCCACAGAAACACTTTCTTCTACCACGCAACCGATATTATTTTTTACAAACACATTGTAATTGCCATTGTTGCTTACGATAAGGGTTGATGCATTTTGATAATTAACACCGTTTAAAGAGTATTGTAAAGGATAGTTACCGGCATGAGCAGTAACGATGATGTTACCCGAATCGCCGCCTACTACAGGAATGGTGTGAATGGAGGAAACATTAATGCTATCGGGTTTATACAGGTAAGCATTTTTTATTTGCTGGCAACCGCTTGCGGTGTCTGTAACCGTAACAGAATAAACGCCGGGGCAGAGGTTATTGATTAATGAAACGCCGGTTTGATTGTTACTCCATGAGTAACTGTAAACTCCCGGCCCCTGGACGCTGACTTGCGCCGAGCCGTTGCAGGTGTTGCTGCACAGAGGCTGTATTTGGGTTAGTGAAACGGTGTAATTACATGCGCCGCAGTTATATTCATCCAGGTTTTTAATGGCATTGTAAAGGTTTAAAGTGCCGCCGGTAATGGTTTCATTATAAAGACCAGAAACGCGGGTAATACCACTTTCAAGCATTTGCTTTATGGTCAGTGCAACCGTATCGGGATGCAATTTGTAATCAGCAAGCATTTTTGGGCAGGCTGCTGCAAACATAGCGCCAACGGTACCGGCAATATGCGGCGAAGCCATAGAGGTGCCGCTCATATATCCATAACCATTATTCTCTATTGTAGAGTAAACACCCTCGCCGGGTGCCGCTAATGCAATTGTAGTATCTCCATACGCTCTATACGCTCCCAGCTGTCCCAGGTCGTTTGTGCTTGTTACGGTAATAAGAAATTTGCTGCGGCAACCGGTGGGTATATCATTAGTAACATCAATGTTCCAATCTTCATCGGCGGTAGCCGCAGCACTTAAAATGCCTACGTATCCCATACTATCGTACATAGCGCACCAAATCGGATCTGCAGCAGGTGTTCCTCCGTTAATTCCAAACGAAGAATTGGTGGAAACCACAAAGGCCCCTTTAGTTCCGCCGCTGTTGTTATAAAGCCGCCTCATTTCCCTTACATAAGCATAAGCTTCAACCACCTGCGATTCATCGCTTGATGCGCCCACCACGCGCAAAATTCTTGCGCCCCAGCATACCCCGGCTATGCCTGTAGTATTATTGCCAATAGCACCGGCTATACCAGAAACATGCATTGCGTGTGAAAGTGTATTCCCCTGGTTAATATCGCCGTTTGATGCAATTGCATTCCAGCCATTATAATCATCCACATAACCATCGCTGTCGTCATCAATTCCATTATTCGGGATTTCATGGGTGTTTACAAAAAAGCTAATGTCCTCGTGAGTGTAATCAAACCCAACACCATCACCCCCGTCTATAATGGCAATTACAATGCTATCGCCATTAGCTGTTGTATTGCGGTGGTTAATTGCCCAGGCATTGGTGGCGTCAATATCAGCACCAACAGTTCCTCCGCCCTGGCCGGTGTTCATCATGTTCCATTGGTTATTAAAATAAGTGTCGTTGGGTACAAGTGACCGGCTTTGGACCCGGTGGTTAAACTGCGCAAGTTTTACTGTTTTGCCATATTGTAACCGAGCCAGGAAATCTTCGGCATCGCTGGTGGTATTGCGTTGCAGCAACCAGATATTCATTTGCTTTGAAAGGCACTTTTTTACCTGTAGCGTTGGGAACTCTTTAATCAGTTCACCTACCTGTTGGGCAGGTTTTAGCATAACGATGAACTGATCGGGAATACTGTTTTCATCTTCTGTTTGGGAAAATGCAATCAGAGAGATAAAAACGAACAGTAAAAGGGAAAGCGGTTTTAACATACTTTTCTGTGATCCTCAATATATAAGACTGTGAAGATACAGAAAAGGTTAATTCCGGTTATTGTTAATCCATTCCTCTGCCATTGCCATTACAACATCACTTTCCCAATTGTTTTCAATGTCGGGCAGGGCCATAATTTTATCAAGCAGGGCACTTTGTTGTTCGCCGCGTTTTTTGGCTTCGGAGTAGCTGAGGTCGCTAAAGGTTACCATGGCGTAGTGGGTCATAAATTTATCGGCGAATTTCTGGGCTATTTTCTTTTCTATTTTGAGGCGTAGCTGAAAATCTTCGCGGCCGCTGAGGTCGCGCATTTCAATAAAATTATATAGAGCCAGGTCGGCAATGGCATCTGAATTGGGTTTGCGTTGGTATTGCAATTTGTTGAGTGCATCTTCCCAGTTTTCGCCGGTGGCATTTAGTATGGCGTCCAGTTCATGTACATCCTCAAAGCCGCAGTTCATGCCCTGGCCGTAAAATGGCACTACTGCATGTGCAGCATCGCCAATCAAACATGCATCTTTATATTTCCAGGGGAAGCATTTAATGGTGCATAAGGATGAAGTAGGGTTGTTGAAGAAATCCTTTTTCCGGTCGGGCATTAAGGCCACCGCATCTGGGAAATTTCTTTTAAAGTAGGCGTCTGCCTGGGCTTCGGTCTTTACTGTTTCAAAAGAATTTTCGCCTTTGAAGGGGGCAAAAAGGGTAACCGTAAAACTGCCGTCGAGGTTAGGCAGGGCTATCATCATAAAACTTTTACGGGGCCAGATGTGCAGGGCGTGTTTATCAATTAAATGTTCGCCGTAATTGCCGGCGGGTATTTCCAATTCCTTGTACCCGTATTCCTCGTGATTTTGCCAGAGGTTAAAGTTGGGGGTTTTTTGCATTTCGTAACGGACCTCGCTAAAGGCACCGTCGGCACCGAAAATAACATCCGCATTTTCCTGGTGTTGTTCCTTAGTATGTTCGTTTTGAAAAGTGATACTGTTTTTATTAAAGTCAATGGCCGCGCAGCGCTGGTTGAAATGAAAATCAATATCAGCGTTCTTATCTGCGGCATCTACCATGATTTGGTTCAAATGGCCGCGGCTTACGGAATAGATGGCCTGGTCGTCTTTTCCGTATGGGATAAAGGAGGTGGCGCCGTTGAGGTCGTGTATCATTCTGCCGCGCATGGGGATAGCAATTTTGTGCACCTCGTCTTGCAGGCCGATGGCGGTGAGGGCCTTCCAACCGCGGTGGCTTAATGCCAGGTTAATGGAACGGCCACCTATAAAACCGGCGGTTCGCATATCGGGACGGCGTTCGTAAACATCTATTTTATAGCCCCTGCGCGATAAATAACAGGCCAGTATTGAACCTACCAGCCCTGCACCTACTATTACAATTTTCTTTTTCATGATTCTTTAATTTTACTGCCACAAAGGCGCTATAATTGTTTTTGTTTTATCCATTGTATTTGCGCCAAAGGCCTCCGCCCCTCCCGTCCCCTAAAGGGGATGCCAGAGCCAATACAAAATACAATCGCTGCAAAACCTTAAATTTTTTATACAAGGCTTAGGTACCGGACAAATTCAGCTTTACC
The DNA here is from genome assembly GCA_903889265.1 of uncultured Bacteroidota bacterium. Classification (GTDB taxonomy): domain Bacteria; phylum Bacteroidota; class Bacteroidia; order Chitinophagales; family LD1; genus Bog-950. The sequence goes on along the minus strand of CAISWS010000097.1, from coordinate 8,818 downwards.
TGTACCAAAGCCAAAACTATTAACAATCTGCATTCTATAACCTGAAATTAGTCAGTTCCATTTTTTTAGCTTTGCGGCAAAATAATATCATTATGAGTTTGGAAGAAAAAATAAATACTGACCTTAAAGCCGCCATGATGGCCAAAGACGAAGTTGGTTTAAGGGGCCTGCGCGCTATTAAAAGTGCTATTCTGCTGGCTAAAACCGAAAAGGGTTCTACGGGCGAAATTACGCCTGAGAAGGAAGTGCAAATGCTTCAAAAGCTGGTAAAGCAAAGGCGTGACTCCATTACCGAGTTTGAAAAAGCTAACCGCCAGGACCTGATAACCAAGGAAAAAGACGAAGTAGCAGTTATTGAAAAATACCTGCCTGCTATGATGGGCGAAGATGAGGTGCGCGAAATAATTAAAAAAGTAATAGCCGAAACAGGCGCTACTACCCAAAAGGAAATGGGCAAAGTAATGGGCGCTGCCTCTAAGCAATTAGCAGGTAAAGCCGACAATAAGTTAGTGGCGGAAATCGTTAAAAGCTTGCTTGTTTAAAGAAATTTGTTGTGAGCTAAGAAGGGCATTTTAAGCAGTCGGGGGTTTATATCAAATGGTGGTTTCACATACAAGTGGTTGTCGGGGACGCCAAACCACGGGGTGCACGGTTTGGCATACCCGCTTACCGAAACTTACCATGTAGCGACAATTTGTTATCTGCCCCCATACATATAAATTTAGAGGAAATTTAATTTAAAATTCCTCCTTTTGACAGAACGACAAGTGCTAAAATTAAGGTGTATATGGTTTTTGATATTCTGTTTTTGATATTTATTGGGCTGGGTTTTTACCAGGGTTTTAAGAACGGGGTTATTTACTCTATCTTTTCGCTGTTGGGTTGGTTTTTGGGTATCATAGCGGCTTTAAAGTTTTCGTACCTGGTGGTAAACCTGTTGCATGGTTTTGTGCATTTAAGCCCGAAAGTACTGGCCATTGTATCGTTTCTGCTGGTTTTTTTATTTGTGCTTTTTCTGATGCGTTTTGTGGCCTGGGGCCTTGAGCAGATATTGAAATCGTTTTCGCTGAACCTGCCTAACCAGGTGCTGGGCGGAGTGATACACTCGCTGGTGGGTTTGTATGTTTTGTGCGTGTTTATCTGGTTTTTGAACAGGCTGGATGTTTTTCCGGTACATCAGAAAGAAACTTCGCATATCTACCCTTATATAGGAAACCTGGCGCCGAAAGTGGTGGAAGCATCGGGTAAAGTGATACCTATGTTCCGCGATACTTTTGAGAAGTTTGACGAATTGTTTGGAACGCATTTGGGTAAATAGTCCGGAATTCAGCCGGACCAGGTCTCCTAGAAGTTGTTTAAAACTAAATCCAAATGCAATCTAACACAAAGGGCACAAAGAGAAATGCCAGTACAAAGACCACAAAAAATATACTCTTTGTGGTCTTTGTACTAAACTTTGTGTGCTTAGTGTTAACCTGTATTTCTTTTCTTTAGTTTTAAACAGGTTCTCAGAGGATATATAGGTTATATTTGCCGGTTTGCTTATGTCTTTTGCGGCTATACTAAGCCTGAAAATAAACTATCTTTATAAAAAATAATCAATGGGCATTATAAGAATACCCCTGCGTTTTGAGGGCTTGATAGGTGAAAAGATGGTTTACGCTTTATTTGATAGCGGGGCAAAGTTTTCTTGTCTGCGGCCTGATATTGCAGCACAGATAGAGGAGGCAAAAGCGTTAAGGCATCCGATGGAAGTAGCCACCGCCAGCGAAGGCCATTATGTAAAAATAAATGAAGCGCTAAGGGCCGACTTTTATTATGGCGATATCAGGTTAAGTGATGAGTTTATGGTAGTTCCTGCACTAAGTGAAGAAGCGATTATTGGGGTAAATACGCTGCAGAAGTGGCGTATAAAACTCGATTTTGAACATGATACTGTTATAGTAGACCCGAAGGTTTCTAAATTAATACTAAAGGAGTTGAGGTAGTTTGCCGTCCCTATTATATGGTTCTCCTGCTTGACAACTACGATTCTTTTACTTACAACCTGCGCGATTATGTATTGCAGTTGGGAGAGGAATGCAAAGTTGTGCGCAATGATGAGATGACTGCGGATGAATTAGCGCGGCTTGATTTTTCATCAGCTATAATTTCGCCGGGGCCTAAAAGGCCTGAAAATGCGGGTGTAACCATGCAGTTTATTGAGCGATTTTATACAGCAAAACCGATATTGGGTATTTGCCTGGGGCACCAGGCTATAGGACAGTTTTTTGGAGCCAAGCTTGTTAAAGCGGCCAGGCCAATGCACGGGAAAACTTCAGTTATTACCCACGCGGGGCATTTTCTTTTTGATGGTATATTACAGCAAACAGAGGTAATGAGGTACCACTCGCTTATTTTGGATGAACTTGAATGCACGCCGTTGAAGGTAATTGCCCGCACCACCGAAAATGAAATAATGGCTATTGCGCATCCGGAATTAAAAATTGCAGGTGTACAGTTTCACCCGGAATCAGTACTTACGCCGGATGGGCTGCATATTTTAAAAAACTGGTTTGATAATATTTAGGGGCTGACTCATCCCGCCCCGATTTTATTGGGGCGCCCTTCTTTTTGAAAAAAGAGAAAGCTAAAACAAAAGCGGGCTGAATCTGGTTAGTGCATACTACAGGCCGGATATGTTGTGCATATAACTTAACACGTAAGCAATTTTGTTTTCCCGGTAAAAAATTATTTTTGGTTTGTATCAATTCAGCGTGCATGTCCTTCCCTGTTAAAATTGAAGAGCGGTTTAAATATTGTGAAGTAGGAACTAAAGGCGATACTATTGTTTTGCTGCATGGGCTGTTTGGCGCACTGAGTAATTTTACCAGCCTGATAGAACATTTTTCGCCAAACTATATTGTATCTATTCCATTGTTGCCTTTGTATGACCTTGAGCTTGAACATACTACCGTAACGGGCATGGTAGAATACATTGAACAGTTTATTGCCTACAAGAAGTACGATAAAGTGCATTTAATAGGAAACTCTCTGGGTGGGCATATTGCGCAGATATATACGTTGGCACACCCCGAAAGGGTAAAAACACTGACGCTGACCGGCAGTTCAGGTTTGTTTGAAAACTCGCTGGGTGATACTTATCCGCGCAAGAGTGACTATGAATACGTAAAGAAAAAAACTGAAGCCACTTTTGGTGACCCCAAATTTGCTACCAAAGAGTTGGTTGATGAAGTGTTTGATATAGTAAATGACCGCAACAAAGCTATACGCATGGTTGTTATGGCTAAATCGGCACTGCGGCATAACCTACGTGAGGAAATTGTAAAGATGCAGACTTCGGTATGCCTGATATGGGGAAAAGAGGATAGTATTACCCCGGCTTTTGTAGGCGAGGAGTTTCATAAGCTTTTGCCCCATTCGGAATTGAATATTATTGAGCATTGCGGGCATGCCCCCATGATGGAGAAGCCTGAGGAGTTTAATACGATACTCGAGCGGTTTTTGAAGAAGTGATTAAAGGTTTGTTTGAATTGTTTGTTATGACAAAAGTCATACGATATTACTAACAATTAACAGCGTAATGATTAACCTTTTTGTTTTTTCTTCGTCTATATAAATAATAGCGAAACGATGATAGCACCAGGACTGATTTCTGATTCGATACCGCCTCTTCATATGGAAGACAGCGGCGAGCTTGCGCTTATAACCATGCAGGAGTACAACGTAAGCCAGCTACCGGTATTGGATGGGAATAAATACATGGGCCTGGTTACGCTGGATGAGATACTGCACCAAAAGCACCTTAGCCATACTATAAAAAGTTTTCAACTGCCGGTGCGCAAACCTTTTGTAAGGGATACTGCCCATATTTTTGATGTAATGAAGGCTGCGCTTGATTTTAATGTAAGGGTTGTGCCTGTAGTGGATGAAGACTTTGAATTTATAGGGCTTATTTCGGCTGAAAGTTGTTTACGGGGTTTTGCCATATTGAACTCGGTTAAGGATGCCGGGGCCATTATTGAGCTTGAAACTGCCCAGGCGGACTATTCGTTATCGGAAGTTGCCCGGATAGTAGAAGAAAATAATGCCAATGTACTTTGTTTTTATACAAACCTGAGGCACCAGGAAGGGATTATGGAAATTACACTTAAACTGAATACCACAGAGGTATCGCCTATAGTTGCCGCCTTTGAACGCTTTGATTATGAGGTGAAAGCGATTTACAATGATGCTGAGTACACTGAAGAACTGAGGGACCGTTATGATGGTTTGATGCGGTATTTGAACGTTTAAACAACTTTAACCCTCGGTTTGGCGACATCTCCCTTTTGCAATGGAGTGCCTGAAAGCTGTTTCCCCAACTGCGGCGGAACCCTTTTGATACATTGATAATTAATTAGTTTAAAAAAAGTGACACCGTCCGAGACGGTGGTTGTTCGCGTGAGTGATAGAAGCGGAAACCCCGCAGCGATGCTTTGTGAGCGAGGAGTTGCAGCGGATAGCACGACCCGAGGCTTTGCGAGGGGTACGCCCGGATAATGTAAGCAAGATGCCGGCGTTTGTTTTATAATCTTAAAATGGGCTTCATCCGGCAGTAGTTCAAATATTCTATTTTTGACGCCGTCTTGATTAGTTATATGCGGAGAAGACTGTTTGTTGTTATTGGGTTAAGTATTTTCATTTTTTTCAAAATTTCGGCACAGGCCCCCGGGTTACCTCAGCCCACCGAAATTTTAGGGAAGGTTATAGACGCGTTGAGCAAAGAACCGATACCTTATTGCAACATACGGCTTACAGGCTCGCTTAAAACTGAACAAACCGATCCGAAAGGCCAGTTTTTGATACGGACTGTTGACAGAGTTGATTCCATCTCATTTTCATCGGTAGGCTATCGTACCAGAACTATAGCTATTAAGCGGGGCAAAAGCCAGAACCTGAATATTGAAATGGGTTCGGAAACATTAAAGCTTACTGAAATAACCGTAAAGGCAGGCAAGCATCAAAAGAGGGTGATTGATACCACGGCCAATTATGTGTTTCACCAGGTGGTAAAAAACAAAGGGCTTAACCGCAACGAGAGCATTAACAGCTACAAATTTGACAGTTATGAGAAATTTCAGATTGCGTTATTAAATCCCAAAGAGAAGCTTATCAACTTCTTTCTTTTTAAGCCCTTCAAATTTGTATTTAAAAATATTGACACTACCGATGAGGGGAATGTATTTATACCCGGCATAGTAAAGGAAACCCTGAGCCAGGTGTATTACCGCAAAAGCCCGCATCAGACAAAAAAAATTGTTCGTGCTGAAATGCTGAGTGGTATTGACAATGTAAGTATTGCCAACCTTGCCAATTATCATTTTGCCGAGATTAACGCGTACGAGAACCTTTATATTATAGCAGCCCATTCGTTTCTGTCGCCTTTTGCGCCTTCGGGGCTTAATACTTACTTCTACTATTTAACCGATACTGCGCAAATAGACGGGCGCACCTCGTATAAGCTGCATTTTGTGGGTAAGGTAAAAGAAGATGTTGCTTTAAAGGGTTATGCCTGGATAGATTCTGCTACGTGGGCTATCCGGTCGTTTGTTTTTAAGCCGAATGAAAAGGCCAACCTGAATTTTGTAAATGATTATACAGTTAAGCAGGATTTTAAACTGGTGAATGGCAAATACTGGTTTATGGTGCGCGAAGAGCTGCATACGGTTGGTTCTCTGCTGAAAAAGAAAACTGCCACAGCATTGCTGGTAACCAAGATTTACAGCCGTAAAAACATTGAAACGGATATTATTTTTCCGGATAGTTTGAAAGGGCCCGAGGACAAAATAGTTATGGACAGCGCCCGCAACCGCAGCCGTGCATGGTGGGATAGCAGCCGGTTTGAAGCTTTGACCCGGCAGGAAAAGGAAGCTTTGCATATTTCTGATACGCTGCATTTTGTAAAAGCCTGGAAAACTTATGAATGGTTTGGCCGATGGTTTACCGCCGCTTATGCCGATGCCGGCCCTATTAGCATTGGCCGGGTATTAAATTTTGTAAGCTTTAATAACGTGGAGGGCTGGCGTTTGCGGTTTGGCTTTGAAACAAATGTTCGTTTTCAGCACCTGGGTACACCGGCCAATAACTTTTTGCATAAGTTTTATTTTACCGGATACGCTGCCTATGGCCTTGGCGACCATAAGCTGCAATATATGGCGCTTACCCGCTTTAACCTGCCAAGAAAAAATGACCGGTGGCAATCGCTGGAGGCCATGTACCGGTATGACCTTCGGGTACCCGGGCAGGATGAAGACCAGACCCTTTTATCCTTTGATAATGTAGTTACGCTGATTTCGGGCACTGTGCTTACAAAAATAATACGGACCGCGGAATTCAGAATTGCTTACGAGAAGGAATGGGTAAAGGATTATAGTACGATTGAAACCTTCAATCAGAAAACATATTATGATATACCGGGTATATTCAATTTTACCCGTTTGGATAAGGGTGTTGCCATACCGGTGCCCAGGTTTAATGTAACTGAGTTTACGATGGATAACCGTTACTCGTATAACGACCAGTATTTTGCTTCTACTTTTTTCCGGTTTTTTCAAAACACCAAGTACCCGGTAATTTTATTTCGTTATACTGCCGGGCTGGTTGATATGCAGAATAATTTTTTTAATTACCATAACCTTCAGTTTACGCTTAAACAGCGTATTTCTTCGCCTGCGGGGCATACGTTTTTAAATTTTAAAGCGGCAAAAATATTGGGGCAGGCACCGTATACGGCCTGTTATTTTGCCCAAGGCAACCTGGGTATACTTTTAGATAAATTCAATTATAACCTGCTTAACGAGTTTGAGTTTATAACAGACCAGTATATTTCGTTATGGGTGGAGCATCATTTTGATGGCTTTTTTTTGGATAAAATACCCGGGGTTAGTAAGCTGAAACTGCGTGAGGTAGTTTTTATAAAGAGCCTGTATGGTACTTTTAGCCAGAAAAATGCAGATATACTTTTGGTGCCAACCCAACTTGGTGCACCCAGTAAATATCCGTATGCCGAGGCTGGCGTGGGGATTGAAAATATAGCATACCTGTTTAGGGTTGATTTTTTATGGCGTGTTAGTTACCGCCACACCGGCGGGCCGGACTTTGGGGTGAAGTTTGCTTTGCAGCCGGGGTTCTGAGAAGATTACAAAAAAATTTCGCACGGAGGCCACGGAGGGGAATACGGGGAACTAAGAAAAACCGGATTGAATGTGCCATTTTGTTAAACTCCGCTAAGAATAACAAGTATGATATTAGCCAAATAGTAAATGCTATTTATAAATGCCTTTTAGTTGATTTTTCAAGCTTTTACTTTTTTGTCTTGACACAAAAAAGTAACAAAAAAGATCAAGGCTGCTAAGCAATTTCCTAAAAATGCTTCTCCACGCAGGGAAATAAACGAACTCGATGCACCGGCACCCCATTTAGCTGGCTGTTCGGCGATAAGCGCTTTTAGCAAACATTCGGTTGATCTCAAACAGCGTTTTTTTCCTTTGGGCAGCGCATGAATCATTTTCTTTACGGAAATTGCTTAGATTCCGGAAGGAAATACAAAATACAGGGCATCTCTTCCTGCTATCGTCAGTAGGTTTTAATAACCGCCCCGAAAAGTTGCTTCGTGCGGAAAAATCCTGGTGATTGAACTGTTTGTAAAGGTTATCTTAGCGGCTTAATTTTTTACATGCTTGTTATATTCGGAAAAACATTTACTCCTTCCAACGCTATCCTGATGCAGGAAATGTTTCACCTGCTTGACAAAAAGGGTTTGAAATATGTGATTGAGAAAAACTTTATGGAAGCTATGGGCAACGATGTAAAGTTTGACCGGGTACCTGAGGTTTTTGAGCACTTTAAAGAGGTTAAGAACCATACTGAGATGGTTTTAAGTATAGGCGGTGATGGAACTATCCTGGACTCGGTGGTGATGGTGAAGGAATCGCAAATTCCCATTTTTGGTATCAATTTTGGCAGACTGGGTTTTTTGGCGAGCCTGGGAAAGGATAAAATTTATGAGGCGGTTGATGCTATTGAACGCGGGCAATATATGATTGACAAGCGCACCCTGATTGAATTGCAATGTAACAAGCCTTTGTTTGATGATAGTTTTGCGCTGAATGATATGACGATACAGCGCAAGGACCAGTCTAGTATGATAACTGTTAACGCCTACCTGAACGGTGAGCTGCTGAATACTTACTGGGCTGACGGGTTGATTGTTACCACGCCCACAGGCTCGACCGGATATTCGCTTAGTTGCGGGGGGCCGATACTTTACCCTACCTCGGGTAATTTTGCCATTACGCCAATTGCACCGCATAACCTGAATGTAAGGCCTATGGTGGTGAGTGATGAGGTGGTGCTTTCGTTTGAAGTAACCGGGCGCGGCGATAGTTTCCTTTGTACGCTTGATTCGCGGTTTAAGTCGATAGATTCGTCGTTTCAGCTGGCGGTTAAAAAGGCGCCTTTCTGTGCTAATATCGTTCAGCTGACCGACCAAAGTTTTCTTTCGGCCCTGAAGAGCAAATTAAGCTGGGGGATGGATCAAAGGAATTAGGATTTATGAATTATGATTTTTGATTTAAAAACCAGAGTTCAGTATTAATTCCTTGCTCTTCCTTCTACAATCAAGTCCTAATTCAATCTTGATTCTTAAATCTTGTTATTAGTGTCCGGTAAAAATAGAACGCTGATTTATTATGATTTTTATGATCTGCTTATGATATTGATTTTCAGGCTATAAAAAATGAACTTTAAGATTGTAAATTGGATGATTGTAAAAAGG
>CAISWS010000096.1 GCA_903889265.1 uncultured Bacteroidota bacterium | reverse complement strand
TTAAGGATTGAAATACTGAAAGAGATGCAGGAAATTGAGGAGGCGCCTTATTTTAAAGGCGATTATGGATTAAACGCGCAGATAGTTACGCTTACCAACCTGGCGCTGGAATATCTTTTGCTTGAGCAGTTTGAACTGGCCGATAAATATATGGAGCAATGCATTGAACGGTGCTGTTTGCTGAAACAACCAGTGCCCATTGGCAATATACAAAACTATATTGCCAACCAGGTGATACTTAAACGCTACGAAAAAGGGATTGAGATATTTAAAAAATTCGAAGATATTATCCTTAAAAGCCGGTCGGCTGAAAACATTCTGATACTGGCGGGTTTCTGTTATATATTTCTGAACAAACCAGACCAGGCCATGGAATTGGTGCCGGTGGCATCCAAAGTGAACGTCAACAACATGGTGGTAAGCCGCCTGATGATTGCTATTATCTTTTTTTTGCGGGGCGATTATGAACTTGCTAATAACGAATGCCTGAATCTTAAAAGATCAACTTACGCAACAAGCCTGGAAAAGAAGAATGATGTATACACTTTAATTATTCAATGGCTTGGCAAGTATTTTTCTGCCTTTACAAAAGGCGCAGCTGTAAAACAAAAGGAAATCAGCGCTCTGCGTAAAATCCTCGAAACCCACCGCGTGCAGATTATGCCGCATTTGAAAAAGGAATTTGCCTTGCTTTGGCTGATGAGGGAAATTGAAGCGGGCATATGATTTGCCAGTTGTAAATCAACATGCTCCACTGCGTTTAATTTATAAGCCCCTTTGTGCGGTGGTATTTTAAACCGCAACAAATGCTAAATAAAATAGGGATGCACGCTTTTTTGGTTAAAAAACAGACCATCAAGGCGGTCTTTACGTTAGATAGGTATTATGGAAACTACAACTAAATATACCCCTGCTGAAAGCAGGTTGGCGCAGCTGGAGGCTGAAGGCCAGAACATTATTAACGCTTACCTGAAACAGGTTACAGTTGATGCTAATTCAGTCACGCTCAAGAAGCTGCAAAACCAACTTAAAGAAGTGCGCGCCGAGCAGTGGCAGTTATTTGACAAAACCACGGCGCGCATAGAATTTGTAACGCGGTTTTCGGCGGCGGCTTAATTGGTTAAAAGAAAACAAAACTGAACAGCCGCCCCCAGGAGGAGCGGCTGTTACCCAACACCGGATATTGCTATGCTTTATTGAATTGAAATTTTCTTTGAGGCAAAACCTTCGGGTGTGCGTAGTTGCAAGATGTAAAGGCCTGCGGGGCAGTTGCCAAGGTTTATAACGTTGGTGTAAAGACCCACAACATCTAATTGTTGGGTATAAATTACCCGGCCGCTTATATCCATTACTACCATATCGCCATTTATCCTGCGGCCTGCGTTTATCTGTAGGTCAAATTTGCCGTTGTTAGGATTTGGATAAACTGAGATAGACGAATTAAGCGCTGAACTAAAGTTGTTAATACCGCTGGTGGGCCTGCACTGGGTACCCGGCCTTATTACTGTAAGGCTTGCAGTAAATGGGTTATGCTGGTTGGATTGAAGAAACTGCAGGGAAAGAGTGGTGTCTCCGGCAGGCCAGATACCCGCATAGCCGGCTGTATAAAATGACATGGTACCCCAATAATGCAGGGGATAGGTACCGGCGGTATCGTGGGTAGTACCTGTGATAGAGTAGCAACTATGAGCTTGAGGATAAATATGGCCGTTACGCGGGTTAAGGCTATCGGTTATGCCCGTTGGGAAACCCGTAATAGAATCAATTACCAGCGAATCCATGTGCAGCCAGAAGGCTGATGATAAATAACCCGAAAACGGAGAAATAGTTTGCAGGTTAAGAGAATCCCACAGGTAAACATGAATGGTTTGGTTGTAGAAGGTTCCTGAGTCTATACAGGGCAGGCTATCGGGAGCGGGACTGAAAAATGCAGTGCTGGTATCGTTGGTGCACTGGGCCTAAACCATACCGCTGGCGAAAATAAGGACGACAATAAAAAGGTAAATTTTTTTCATGAGTAATGGGGTTTAACTGCGTTTAATCAGAAGCTTATAAAAAATATTATCAGGATCCGGGTTGGGCCAAGTGTCCTTGCCGTTGCACAAAGCTAAAAAACGCGCAGGTTTTGAGGCGGCTCCCCAGTTATGTAAACTTTATGAAATTGTAAACTGATACCGTATTACGGTAAAATAATATTTTTTGAGCAAATGATGCCTTAAACAGCAATGGGTAAGCGCGCCGGATATTTGTCCGCAATAACTTTTTGCAAGCTTCGGTTTTGTTAATACATTTGTAATATTGTTTACCTAAAAACCAAGGATTATGAGAAAAAGTATACAAGTGCTAGTGATGGGCTGTGCTATTGCCTTACTGGCAGCCAACCTGTCATCATGCACGTCTTACAGAGGAATTGCTTCAAAGCCCGACGGGCATAACCATTACAGGCCGGATTTTGCTTCACTCCGTATTGTAAAACACCACCGTAATAATGATGTTAAGGCTAAAACTGCCGAAACGACCGCTTGTAATGATGCTGCCGGAACACCGGCAACAGCTACGGCGAAAAAGCCGGTTCCTAAATTTATTGCAGAACTTACCGGCGATGCACCTATGAACATTCGCATCCCTAAATATGTGGTTGACGGCATGGATGATGACAAAATGGTTAAAGTGAATGACGCTTTAGCCAAATATTCAGATCATAAAGTTTCGCTGGCTAAAACTTCATCCGGCAAATATGTTTTAAAGGCAGATTCGAGAAAAGATTTTGTGAAGCTTACGAAAGTGCTTTATAAGGAAAGTAAATCGGCTGCCCCTATCAGCGATGATACGAAGGATATCCTTGCATTGGTTGGTGGTATTTTGGGTATTGTTTCAATTGCCCTTTGCTTAATACCATATGTTGATTTTATTTCAATCCCTACGGGAATTGGTGGTATCGTTTTGGGTGCTTTAAGTCTTAGTTCACAACGCAGGCACAAATGGGCATTGCTTGGTATCATCTTAGGCGCAATAGGAGTGTTTCTTGCCCTGGTACTGGCATTTGTATACTTCTACCTTGTTTTTGCCATATGGTAGTAAAATATTGATATAAAATAAAAAATGCCACTCGTTTACGGGTGGCATTTTTTATTTCTACCCGTTTGAGTTTAAAGGATGAAATGTTATAGAAGACATTTTAAAAATACCTATATGTAGGTATTGCCGGAGGGTTAAAATTGGTGTAACCTTGTATACGACCCCTGAAAAATGAAATACTCCTTATTTCTTTTCATTATCCTGATTATTGATTTTATAGTCATCCTATTCAAAATCAAACATGCCAACGCGGGCCACAGCCAAAATGAAACACCCTTGTTAGCAAGCAATAATTTTTCAGGCACAGGTGCCTCCACTTTACAAACAGCAAACGAAGGAGAACGCAAGAGTATAATATTTACCGAAAATGAGCCATTAGTGCTGATAAATGTTAACCGGCCAACCGGACAATATACTTCCTGGCCCCAGGATTTGGTGTAATGTCTGGCCAAAAAATAAATTACAAAACCTTTTTCCTGAATCAGCTTGGTCAACCAACATCAATAAGGTTTATTTCTGATTATATTTAAAATACAAAAAAATACCCGGGTTGTTCACCGCGGGTATAATGTAATTTTGAAGCCTGAGCGGTTTATTTTAAACGCTTAAAGTTTTTCAACTTGTGATGTTCGATAATTGAATCAACTTCGGGTACCAGGTTTTTAAAACTATAACGGGTGCCCAGGTTATACATTTGGGTAAACGGGCTTTTGTCGATAATCTGGCTGTACAAATCATCCGGGTTGGGTACCTGCCCCAGTTTGGCATATTCCTCGTAGGTAAGCGCTAAAAAGGCAGTGTTAACTGTAACTCCTCTGTTATCCAGCAGATAGCCTTTTACCAATGGTGTTGGATAAGCCAGCTGCCCGTTGCGGTACACATCCTGCGGAGCGGGGTAAGATACAATTTTCGATTTATCATCGCTTAATGTTACAGGTACGTTTTTGCTGTAATCAGCCCTGGTTTTGTAAATTATGGTTTGAGGGCCCGCATTACCTATGCGCGCAGCATTTTGCGGGATACAGCAAACAGCAGTTGCTATAATGGCCGCTGCAAATAGTATGATTTTTGCTATTCTCATTTTACAATAAATTTAGTGTTAACAGTACCGTTAGTTGTTGTTAGTTGCAGCATATACATCCCAGCAGCAAAACCCGAAACATCGGTATTAATAAGCTGTCCGTTTAAGGTTCCGTTGGATTGTGAAACCTGCTGGCCCAAAGCATTGAAAATTTCCATGTTGAAATTTCCTTTAGCATCATCCGTGCTAACAGATAATATGCCGCTGACCGGGTTAGGGAATACATGCACCGCAATATTGTTATTTACCTTGTTTACTGCTTCTGCGCCCTGGAAAAGATCAAACACAAGCTGGTAAGTGCCGCTTTCACCGGGAAAATAAGGAGCTACTTCAAAAAATACAGAACCACCATAAGGCATGTAAACATTATTTACAACGCCACCAGGAGATACGGCAGACCAGGTAGCACCGCTATCGGTAGAGTAGGAGGTAATAGCTATTAAGGTTAGGCCCATAGTGTTAGGGCTATCAGTGGCGTCATGCAGCAAGGCTGAAACCGTATAGCCATTGCCCTGTGGTAAATCGAATTTGTAATAATCCAAATCATTGGCGGTATTAATGTTTGCGCCGTTTGTGCTTATAATGGCGGTATCAACATTAAACACTACCGGGAAAAGATAGGCTTCGGGCACGGAGTCGTCAGCCTCATATTGGTCGGGTGGTAAGGTTGGGGCAACAACTTTAATATTAACGGGGTTTGTATAAAAGTCTCCGCCTACATAATACCAATCATAATAACCGGCAGGCTCGTATGCAATGCCAAGGATGTAGGTGCCTGGATGGACGGATACTGAATTTGTGCTGAAACTAATTGGTGAGTTATAACTATTGCCGGTTGTAAGGCCGGTGGTTTCGGGCAAAGAGTCGAACACCTGCAAAATATTTCCGGTGTTGGGGTCAATCAATGCGGCTTCGTACTGGCCAGTAAAAGGGGCTGCATATAAGTTAAGGAAGTTTGCAGTTACAGTTGCGCTTTGGCCTTCAACCAAAACAGAAGGCGTGGCTGTGATAGCGGAGTAAAGTTCAAGACTATCAGATGGGCTTGAAATCTGAACAGAGAGTGGATTGGTATAGAGCGAATCGCCAACCAGGTGCCAGTTACCGCCAGTTGGCCGGTAGTAGATACCTATGGAATATTTACCCGGAACAGTAAGCAAGCCTCCATTTGGAAAGTTAAGCCCGCCGCTATAGTTGCCGCCTGTTGCAAGCGGGGTAGTTGTTTGAACGGTGTCAAGTACGGTTATCAAATTACCAACGGAATCGAACATGATGGCTCCGAAGGTACCACTGAAGCTGGCTGAGCCATAGTTCATTATATCGGCATTAACGGTAAACGCTGTAGCGAAACTGATTGGGTTAGGGGTAACTGTAATTACAGAATTTAACTGCAGGTTGTTGACTGAAATGCTAACAGTTTGCAGAGGTACGATACCCATCAGCGCCTCTTCGCCAGAGTTAAATGCGCCATCGCCTGCGCCTATACCGCCTGAGCTTGGGTTTAAAGCATCGATACCATAATAACCATCATCGTATCCGCTCCATCCCCAGTTCATGTGAAACATGTTGTTTGCATCGAATCCATCGCAAACCCAGGTATGCCCTCCGCCTGGCCCGAAGCCTGCGTATTGTATGGGGTGGCCTGCGGTAAGGTCGTTTTCTAACATGGTGGTCCAGGTGGCATCGTCGTAGTTAGCCCTCTGAAGCCCTTGTATGGTGGCCGGATTGTAACCGAAATAATTGACAAAAGCAGTTTGTGAACAAACCGGAGCATCGGCGGTAATCACATAGCCGCCGCTTTCCTGCACGCCGTAGGTCATATTTACGCCTACTCCGCACTGGTACATCAATAATGCTACGTCTGCATTGGCACTGGTTACCGAGTTGGGCATGTTAGCCCAATTATAAGTAGTGGCTCCGTAATTGGCGGTTTGGGTTCCGTATTTAGGGTCGTTATAAGTTGCTATACCAGTGCCTTGCGCAGGATAGCTCCAGAAGCGTAATATCTGTGCCATAGCTGTTGCGGGGCAACCGGTTACGCAATGCGCAGCAGCAGTGGCATCGTAGGGGCAATCATCATTATAATAAGGGGCCTGGTCCCAGGTAGTTTGCACCAGTGGGGCAACTGCGCCTTTGGTTTGATTGGCTGAAACTGCCTGAATGTTGTTGAGCAGGTTGTTCCACCGTGTTGTAATTTCGGGCGTGGCTGGTATGTTATTGGTTTTTACTACCTGAATCTGGCGCTTATAATTATCGAGCAGTCCGGCAGTGTTGGCGGCTATTTTACCGGGGTTAAAACCGCGCTCATCTGAGTAAGCAAGAATTGGCTTTACGTTATCTTCAGCAGATACAATTACAAAGCCCTGTGTTCCGTTAATGTTGAATACGTAAAAGTAAGGTACTGCATCGGCTGCGTTGTTAGTGCCTATAGTGCCGGATGTACCAGTATAAACCAAGGTAAGTTGCAGGTTATGAGAAAATTTGTTGCTGTTGGTTTGGTTTGCCAGAAATGACTTGCCCACGTTCATGGCAGTGTTTGCATCAACCTGTTTGGCTTGCGCAAGGCCAAAGGCCAAAAGAAGTAAAACGATGGTATTTAATAATTTCATTTTCATAAGTTAAGGTTTAAAAATACCGGGGAGAAAGCGCAAATGTATGGAAATGCGAATATGAAAGATACAGATGTCCTGGCAAAGAAATTAACATGGGCCGAATACTTTTTAACACTACTTGCCTGTGTATGTAAAGCCGGCGCAATGTCATTGACTTATCGGTTACTTAAAAGAGAAATTAATGACATTGACTGCCAGCGGAATATTTAAATGTATTTATCTGAGGTTCTTAATTTAGCACTAAAATTTTATTGATGCGGTTACTTTGGGTGCTGTTTTTGCTGATGCTTACGAATGGCGCTTTTGCGCAGGATACTGTTTACGTATCCCTCTTGCCTGATACCCCGGGTTACCGGATACCACAGGATTTTGCGGGTTTATCTTTCGAGAAAAATTCTTTGAACCGGGGATACTGGGGGCCATCTAAAGATACTCTGGTTCGGCTATTTAAAACGCTGCAAATTCAGTCGGTGCGGATAGGCGGCAATTCGGTAGATAAGGATACGTTCTCAAACTTTGCCACCGGTACCAAGTTCAACAAGGCCAACCTGGATAGTTTTTATCAGTTTATGGAAGGCACCGGTTGCCAGGTGCTGCACGGGCTTAATTTTGGCGGGTATTTTAACCCTTCGCTGGCATCGGAAGAAGTGGATTACGTAATGGGTAAATATCCGGCTAACATCCGCGGTTTTGAAATTGGTAATGAAGCTGACCTTTACCATAGTAACGGCCTGCGGCCAGCCAATTATAATGTTGCCGCGTACGACTCGCAGTACCGGATATACGCTGATACCATATTGTTTTACAATGCCGCTGCACGGCTTACCGGGCCTGTAGCAGCCACTAACTACGCCACATTTACACTACCTTTTTGCCGCAATATGCATGGGCTTTTTACCCTGCTTACCCAGCATTATTATGTAGGGGCCGGATACTCGTTACCAACACGAGCGCAAATAGTTAACCTGTTGAATCCATCTCACCAGGTTTCGCTGCTGGCAGAGGTAAATGCTTTGGTGCGGTGTGCCGATAGTGCGGCGGTTCCTTTCAGGATGGCGGAATGTAACTCTTTGTATAATGGCGGACAATACGGGGTTAGTGATGCATTTGCATCGGCACTTTGGGCGCTGGATTATATGTATGGATTGGCAACTACAGGATGCGCGGGAGTAAATTTTCATGGTGGTTTGGGTGGTGCTTATACACCGCTGGCTTATAAAAACGGGGTATATTCCGCCAGGCCCATCAGTTATGGCATTATGGCTTTTAATGCAGGAAGCCGCGGGCGATTGATACCAAGCTATGTAACCAGCAGTACCGTTAACCTAAGCGTTTACAGTACAATAGATAGTTTAAATAATATTTATACCACAATTATTAATAAGGATACGCTGATAGACGCGCTGGTGCAATTATTTACCGGAAATACTTTATATGATACGGCAACATTTATTACCCTTTATGCTGACTCGTTATCAGATACCGCTATTATAACTTTGGGTGGCCAGACGGTAGGAGCGGATGGCACCTGCCAACCTTTTGCGTGGCAATACATGCAGGTGGATTCGGGACATGCGCAGTTATTAGTGAGGGCAGGTTCTGCGGCTATTATTAAACTCAGTATTGATACGGTGCATGTTGATACTTTAAATGCCGGTTTATATTCCCCAAGGTTTAACAGCGCTGGTTATGCTATTTTCCCTAACCCCACGCATAATGAAATTTACCTTACTTCTTGTGCTGAGGCCGGTGCTGTGGTTACCGTTTACGATTTATTGGGGAGCGTTGTTATCACCCAGCCGGTTATTGGGCCTAAAACAGAACTGAACCTGAGTGAATTGCCCCCGGGGTTGTACTTTGTAAAAGTAACAAACTCCGTAGTACAGGTATTTACTGGCAAATTTGTGAAGCAATAGCTATGGTTTTTGCTGTATAAAACTTCAGATTGGCAAAAGGTAACCATTCCTTAACTCTGAAAGGCTTGAGAAACACTTTAAGCCCGGTAAAATTCTTTTAATATTGCCCGCACAAAAAACTAACTATGGACAAACTGTTATTTACACCCGGCCCCCTTACTACCAGTAGAACCGTTAAAGAAGCTATGCTGCACGATTACGGCAGCCGCGATACTACGTTTGTGAACCTGGTAAAGGAGATACGCACGCAGCTCCCTTTGCTGGGGCATGTGAGTAAAGAAACAGGTTATGAAACTGTAATTATGCAGGGTTCGGGAACTTTTGGGGTTGAGTCGGTTATTTCATCTGCTGTACCGAAGTCAGGGAAACTATTGATTGTCATTAACGGCGCTTATGGACACCGGATAGCCAATATTGCCAAAATACACAATATACCATTTAGCACCATTGTGCGCGGAGAAGACCAATTAATTACAGCCGCCGATGTTGAAGCTGAATTAGCACAAAACACCTATACCCACCTTGCAGTTATACACTGCGAAACTACCAGTGGCGTTATTAACCCTGTTACTGAAATTGGTGCCGTGGCCGCCAAACATAACCTTACTTATATAGTTGACAGCATGAGTGCCTTTGGCGCGGTGCCGGTGGATATTGCCAAAGCACAAATACATTTTTTAGTGAGCAGCAGTAACAAGTGTATTGAAGGTGTGCCGGGATTTTCGTTTGTTATTGCGCAGGTAGATAAGCTACAACAGTGCAAAGGCATAGCCGATACTCTTACGCTTGATTTACATGCCCAATGGGTAGCTCTGGAAAAAGACGGACAGTTCCGTTTTACGCCGCCCACTCACGCCTTGCTGGCTTTCAGGCAGGCTTTGCGTGAATTGGATGAAGAAGGAGGCGTTGCTGCGCGCAGCAACCGGTACCAGCAAAACTGTAAGGTGCTGGGTGAAGGAATGAAAACCCTTGGTTTTAAAGAATACCTGCCGGAAAATGTTCGCGGTTATATTATTAATACTTATCTCTATCCTGAATCGCCAAACTTTAAGTTTACTGAGTTTTACAACCAGTTAAATAACCGAGGGTTTGTTATTTACCCGGGCAAGTTAACGCAGGCAGATTGTTTCAGGGTGGGGAATATAGGGCGTATTTACCAGGCCGATATTGTAGCCTTGTTGAAGGCGATTGGCGAGGTGAAGGGGGAGATGGGGTTTTAGCCTGTGACAATTCGGCAATTTGATAATTTAACAGCTGAAAACCTGCGTGAAGTGGAGTCAACCGGCTTAAATTTAAATCAGCGCATTAATGTTATAGGCACCAGCGGCTGTGGTAAAACAACCTTTAGTAAACAGCTGGCCCAAAAAATGCAATTGCCTTACGTTGAAATAGATAAAATATTTTGGGGGCCGGGTTGGAGCATGCCGGCCGATAAAGTTTTTTTTGAAAAACTTGAAACAGCACTGAGCGCCGACGCATGGGTGCTTGATGGCAACTACACCCGTACCACTTTGATAAAATGGAAGGATGTTCAAACCGTTATTTGGCTGGATTATTCGTTTTGGGTGGTTTTTAGCAGAGCCATAAAAAGGGCACTTGTAAGGGCTATTACCAGGCAAGAATTATGGGAGGGTACTGGTAACCGCGAATCGTTTAAAAATCTTTTTGGGAGAGACTCAATTGTTTGGTGGACTTTAAAGACTTTCTATCCGAATCGTGCTAAATATAATAAGTGCATGACTGATATAAATTATAATCATATCCGGTTTATAAAGCTTTCAAGCCCGGGTGAAGCCCAGCGTTTATTGGGGAATATTTGACAGCTTTTTATAGTTGTAAATCTGATATTTGTAAGGGATAAATTGGTAAACAACCGAAGCCGGGCCTCGGCAATACATGCGCTAATGCAATAAATTGTATTAGTTTTGATTTAACCCAACTATAATGAAATACTACATCAACGTATTAAAAAACTACGCCACTTTAAGCGGGCGCACAGGTCGTAAGGAATTCTGGATATTTACTTTAATCAATTTGGTTTTCGCAACAGTTGCCATGTTGGCTGACCGTCAGCTTGGCATTTGTTTTAAAATGGAAATTGGATATGGCTTACAAACTTTGCCATATGGGTATGTCTTTGGCCTTTACTCGCTGGCCACGCTGGTACCAACCCTGGCTTTGCAGGTAAGACGGCTGCATGATGTGGGTAAAAGCGGATGGTTTTTCTTTCTGTTTCTGATTCCGGTTGTAGGTGCCATTTATCTGTTTGTGCTTTACTGCATGGGTAGTAGTGCCGGTGATAATGGGTATGGGCCAGAACCCAAATGATAAGTTTTGGTTTAGCCGATCGATTTTAAAACGACTTATAATTCAGTAATACCGCACCATTGCTAAATGGCCTGGCTGATACCAGTTTAAGATTAAAAGGTTTCTTTAATCCATTGAATATTGCGGTGCCCTTACCAAGTGCCACCGGGACTACCAGCAATTGCAGTTCATCCAAAATACCAAGTTCAGCGCATTGGGTTAGTATGCTGCCGCTGCCAAGGATAGTCATGGTGGTGCCCTGTTGTTTAAGGCGGTTTATTTCTTCAGTCAGATTTTCTTTTACTAAGCGGGTATTATTCCAATCAGCTTTTTCAAGCGTCCGCGAAAAAACAATTTTGTTGTTATTGTTCATTCCATCGGCAACGGGTTTCATGGTTTCCAGCGCCGTGGCCGAAGTCCAGAAAGAGGCCATCATCTGGTAGGTTGTTTTGCCAAAAATGAGGGTGCTTCGGCTGCTAAGGTTTTCTACTGAAAGTTCCAGGCCTTCGGGGCCGGGGTTATGCCAGCTTAGATCTTCGTTAGGGCCTTTGAAATAGCCGTCTAACGAGATGAAAAGAAATGCGCCGAGTTTTCCCATGGGTGTGAATTTTGTTCGTGAAATTAGGGAAATTACCCTGGTGAGGGAAGCGTAAAAAACATTATTGCCAGATCTATTGTTATAGCGCTGATTTTAAAATTGAAGCAACAAAAAATGAAGGCTGAATTTTGGTTTGGCAGGTGAACAGCCCTTATTGCCATATTCTCTGTATCTTCGCAGGCTATTTTATGAGTAAGAAAGGTAAAATTTTGGTGGCTATGAGCGGGGGGATTGACTCTACCGTGGCTGCCGTTATGCTTCATGAGCAGGGTTATGAAGTGGTAGGCATTACCATGAAGACCTGGGATTATGCCACGTCGGGCGGAAGCAAGAAGGAAACGGGTTGCTGTTCGCTTGATTCGATAAATGATGCACGGCAGGTGGCTGTGGATTTGGGTTTCAGCCATTTTATTATTGATATACGCGATGAGTTTGGCGATTTTGTGATTAACAATTTTGTGGATGAATATCTTGCGGGCCGCACGCCTAACCCGTGTGTGTTGTGTAACACGCACATTAAGTGGGAGGCATTATTGAAGCGGGCTGATATG
>CAISWS010000095.1 GCA_903889265.1 uncultured Bacteroidota bacterium | reverse complement strand
GGTTCACCCGGAGTGCGCTGAGTAAAATCACCCAAAGAACCGCAAAGGAATTATATTTTACTTTGCGGTTCTTTGGGATTCTCTTCGCGGACTTTGCGTGAACCTGTATTTTTTATTTAGACCCCATCGCCATTCTGGCCAAGCCTGTTAAAGGCCCTTCACTCCCAAAAAAATCTATCTTTATTTGCGACAAAACAGGGCATGCTGGTAATTAAAGATTTTATTAAAAAGTATAACGAGCAGCTGGTACTTGATATTCAGGAGCTTTCGGTAGCGCCTGGTATTTATTGGGTAAAAGGGTACAATGGTGCGGGTAAAACTTCGTTCTTCAGGTCTATTTCGGGTATTATTCCCTGCAAGGGTAGCGTTGAGATAGACGGTGTTAATCTGCGCCGTGATGCCACTGCATACCGCAGGCTGATAAATTATGCTGAAGCCGAACCTGTGTTACCTGCTTTTTTAACCGGGTTTGAACTGATTGCATTTTATGTAGATTCGAAAGGAGGAGATATGAAAGCAGCGGATGAATTGATTAATTATTTCGGTATTAAAGGTTTTGTTCAAAATCCTATTGGAACTTACAGCAGCGGTATGCTGAAAAAGCTTTCGGTGCTGCTTGCGTTCATTGGCCAGCCAAAAATTATTTTGCTGGATGAACCTTTGATAACGATTGAAGATACGTTTCTGCCCAAAATTTATGCACTTGTGAAACAGTGGCATGAGGAAAAGAAAAGCACATTCCTGATTTCCTCTCACCAGCCGTTGGATTACGAACGTATAGGCCATTATAAAACCCTGCAACTGGCAGATAAAACCTTTACATGCATTGGTTAACCACGGTGTTTAACAGGGCCTTTGTACACCGCTTTTACCAGGCACATTTACTGCTGTTCCTTTTCCTTTTACTGGCATGCACTGGCATGGCCGATGGCAAAACAATTCTTCTGCTGCATTATGGTATTCTGGCTACTGCCTTTTCATCGGCATTTACCCTTGCCTGTATCTGGTTAGTTTGGTTGCTGTATTCGCTTAACGGCTTACGTTATATGCTTAACACGCTTGGAAAGCCTGAGTTCGGGTTTCTGTTTACCGCCAACAGCGCACAGCCTTTCAACTTATTAAAAGCGCTTGGCTGGTGTGTAATTCAAATAAATGCGCCCATTCTTATATATGGTGGCATTGGTGTAGTAATTGGGGTAAAACAGGCACATTACCTTCCCGGGCTGCTGGGTGCGGCGGCACTACTGTTCAACATTATTATCACCATGGCAATCGTTTATTTCCGCCTTGTTAATATCCATCTCAGCCCGGTTGTAGACCTGCAAAAGCTATTACCGTCTGCGCAACTTAAACCAGGAATGTTATCCTTTATGCTAAGGAACATAACCTATGATAACAAAGTAGCGCTAATTGGCACCAAACTTTTTTCGTGCGCAATTCTCTACGGCGCACACTACGAATGGGCCTCGTTCAATTATGACATCCGGTGGATGCAGGTGGCTATGGCAATAAGTATACCCGCACAAGGCGTTTTATTGTACCAGGTATGGAGTTTTGAAACCAGCTACCTGAGCTTTACCCGCAATTTTCCAACGCCGGTATATAAGCGCTATCTTAACATACTCTGGCTGGTGCTTATTCTTTTAATACCTGAAATACTGTTGCTTTCGGCCTACTGTGTTCGCTTCAATATTTTGTGGCAACTACCGGTATACGCCATATATGCACTGGCCCTCCCCATGTTGCTTTACGCCATGCTGTTTACCCGCGGCTTTAACCAGGAAAGCTTTAACTCATTCTTATTTGCCATTGGCCTGGCCACATTTTTTGTTACTCTTTTCGGATTTACGTGGTTGCTCGCAATTGCTTTTCTGCCCATCAGCTTTATGGTTTACAAGGAAGCCTTTTACGAATTTGAGGAGGATTCGAAATAACCTTGTTGTAAAAAACAGCCGGATTATCAATTGTTTTACATGGCGACCCGTGTTTACAATATGATAACATAGAAACGGGGCCAAACACTAAAATTTACTGCTTAAAGTTATACCTTAGTGCGTCTTAAAATAACATAGGCATACCCAAATACCAAGATGAAAAAATCATACTCACCCCGAAAAAATTTTCTTACCTCTTTAATGCTTATTTCTGATTTAAAACATGCGTTAGCTTTAATTGGTTTTTCACTACTGTTTTGTAAAGTTTCTTTCGGGCAAATACCTGCTACTATAAATGCAGCTGGTACCTGGTCGGCAGCTACGGGCTCGGGGTCCGTAACTTTTGCTGCGGGTAACTGCTATTCGGTTACAGTTACAGAATGGGGCGGCGGCGGCGGCGGCGGCGGCGCTTCTAATAACGGTGCTTCCGGAGGGGGTGCAGGTGGCGGCTTTGCACAGGGGGTTGTAAGCATAGCTGGTGGTAGTACCTGTTTTTACAGTGTGGGTGCAGGTGGCGCGGCAGGCACCACTGCCGGCACCAATGGAGGTAACGGTGGCTCTACCTGGTTTAATGGCACATCTGGCACAAATAATAATACAACAGGCAGCTTCATAAATGCCGGTGGGGGAGCCGGCGGCATTGGCAGCACTTCAAACACAGGGGCTGCTGCACAAACTACTGTAGGCACAGGTACCTTCGGCACCACAGGGGTAACAGCTACCGTTTCCTATAGTGGGGGAACTGGTGGTGGAGGCTTTATAAATGGCACTGGAGATGGCGGCGGAGGCGGGGGCGGGGCCGGCGCTGGCTCCGGTGGTAATGGTGGTAATGGTGCCACTACAATTGTAGGTGGAACAGGTTTATTGGGATGCGCCAATGGCGGCGGCGGTGGCGGCGGCGGTGGCGGTAGCGCAACAGGCGCTGGCGCTAACGGTAGTCCTGGTAATAATAATGGCGGAGGCGGCGCCGGTGGTGCCGCTAACGCCGGTGGTTCAGGCGGCTCAGGCAGCGCTGCTGCCGGCGGCTTTGGTGGCTCCGCTACGAACGGCGGAGTTGGTGGTGCCCCGGGGGGAGGGGGTGGAGGAGGTAACGGCGTTTGTGGCGGTTCTGGCGGTAACGGAGGTGACGGCGCTGCCGGAGCCGGCAGTACTGGCGGCGGCGGCGGCGGTACAGGTGACGCAGGAGGCGGCATCGCCGGCAACGGTGGCGCTCGTGGGGGCGGCGGTGCAGGCTCAGATGCATCAGGCACTCCGTTTCCGGGTGGCACAGGTGGCGCGGGATATTTATCTATAACAGTAGCTATTGTTCCCTTACCTGTGGCTACTGCGGGGCCGGCACCAGCCGCAATCTGTGCAGGCGCTACTTCTGCTATTATGAATGGCAGCGTAAGCGCAGGCGCAACAGGGACTTGGACTGGTGGTGCGGGAACATGGACAAACTCAACTGACCCTGTAAACGCAACTTACACGGCCGGAACTGCAGAATCAGGAACAATAACTTTAACACTTACAGCTACCAACACTTGCGGTACGGCTACAGCTACTAAAACTATTACTGTAAACCCGGCCCCGGCAGCCCCTACAGCAGCTGGCCTGGTAAATTATTGTCAAAACGCAACTGCGGCACCATTGACAGCCGCAGCAACCGGAAGCCTTTTATGGTATACAGTTGCCACAGGCGGCGTGGGAAGTACTACTGCACCTACCCCATCAACAGTTGCTGTGGGTTCCACTACATACTATGTAAGCCAGACCCAAACCGGATGTGAAAGCCCGAGAGCTTCTATTGTTGTAACTGTTAATCCTTTGCCTACGGCCAACGCCACTAACACTGGCCCATATTGTGGAACAAGCGGAACTATTACGGTTAATGCTACAGGCGGAACCACATACAACTGGAGTGGGCCTAACGGTTACAGTGGTACGGGAGCATCTCCCACGCCTTTTAGTGCAGCCACCTATGGCGCAGGGACTTATGATGTGACTGTGTCAGATGCAAACAATTGTACTGCCACAGCCAGCACTACTGTAATAGTAGGCAATGTACCCGCACCCACAGTAACAAGCCCGGTAATATATTGTCAGAATGCAACGGCAACGCCTTTGACGGCCACCGCTGCGGGGAACCTTTTATGGTATACAGTTGCCACCGGTGGAACGGGTAGCGCAACTGCACCTACCCCATCAACTTCAGCAGGTGGGTCAACAACTTATTATGTAAGCCAAACACTGGCTGGCTGCGAAGGTGCAAGGGCTTCAATAGTTGTAACTATTAACCCTTCGCCAACTGCCGGCGCCACTAATACAGGCCCTTATTGCGGAATAGCAGGAAACATCACACTAAACGGTTCGGGCGGAACATCGTATAGCTGGAGCGGCCCGAATGGTTATACAGGCACCGGGGCATCGCCGGCACCGTTTAGTCAGGCTACTTACGGCGGAGGAGCCTATGACGTTACCGTTACGGATGCAAATAATTGCACTGCCACTACTTCTACTACCGTAATAATAGGCAACCCACCACCTCCAACTGTAACAACACCTGTAACTTACTGTCAAAATGCAACAGCGGCAACACTAACCGCTACTGCGCCTGGAAACATCCTGTGGTACACAACGGTTACCGGGGGAACGGGCAGTGCTACAGCACCAACCCCGTCCACTGCCACAAGTGGTTCAACCACATACTATTTAAGCCAAACGCAAAATGGCTGTGAAAGTGCGAGAGACTCTATTGTTGTAATGGTTAACCCCATTCCTGTAGCCGTTGCAACCAATACCGGCCCATTCTGTACCAGCGGAACAATTACCATTAACGCTTCGGGTGGGGCCACATACCGTTGGAGCGGCCCCAATAGTTACAGCAGCACTATGGCAGCGCCCGCACCATTTAGTGCCGCCACTTACGGAGGAGGCCAGTATAACGTTACCGTTACTTCTGCAAACAGTTGCACAGCCACAGCCAGTACTTCCGTTGTTGTTGCCAATACTATAACCATCCCGGTTTCGCAAACAATTTGTAAAGGGCAAAGTTTCACATTTGACGGGCAGAACTTGTCCGCCGCCGGCGTTTACCGCGATACGTTTACCTCAGTTGCAGGTTGCGATAGCATAAATGTTTTAACCCTGACCGTAATTCCATCAACCACTGCTGCAATCAGTCAATCAATTTGCGGGGGTGCAAGTTTTGTTTTTAATGGGCAGTCCCTAACCGCCTCTGGCACGTATACAGACACTTTGACCAATGTTGCGGGATGTGACAGCATCATAGTATTGACATTGGATGTTGTGCCGTTACCTGTGGCGGCATTTTCTATTCAGCCCAACGGCGATTCGGTGGAATTGGGAACGAATGTATCTTTATCGAATACTTCGGCAAATGCCGCCACCGTGCAATGGCTTTTGAACAATCAACAAATCTCGCTTTTGTCGGGCAATACCTTACCGGTAAGCGATACCGGCCTGTATTGCGTTGGTATAATTGCCGAAAATACCGCTGGCTGCAGCGATACCGGCACCGAACAATGTTTGCGTGTATACAAAATTACAATTCCGCCACCGGTTTATTATTTGCCTAATGCCTTTACCCCTAATGGCGATGGCGTAGATGATCTTTTACAACTATACGGAAGCGCCCAACAAATAAATTATATGGCCATATCCATTTTTGACCGCTGGGGCGAAAAAGTATTTCAGTCAAATGATGCAAACTTTGGTTGGAACGGCACTTTTAAGGGTAAGCCTTGCCCTATAGGGGTATATACTTACGAACT
>CAISWS010000094.1 GCA_903889265.1 uncultured Bacteroidota bacterium | reverse complement strand
GTGCTACCCTGATAACATCCGGTTCACGCCAATCGGCAATTACACCGGCTTGGGTTATTTTTTGAAATAGTTTTTTGCCCTTGGCTTTTGTTTGAATAGACAGCTGGCAGCCGCGGTGTTTCTTGTTGGCAGGTGTAATTACGTTAAAGGCCACACCGCCAGATTCTGTTTTTTGTTTTAGCAGGAATTCTAAATAGCCGGTAAGCAGTTCACTTTTTTTGCGAAGGGCTTTGATGCCCGCCTTATCGAATATTTCCAGCGAGGCTTTGTGTGCTGCCATAGATAGCACCGGGGCATTGCTTATTTGCCAGCCTGCGGCGCCGGGTTGTGGTACAAAATGTTTGCGCATTTCGAAGCGGGTTTTTTCATCATTGCCCCACCAGCCTGCTAATCGTGGCAAATCAAAACTATTGGCGTGTTTGCTGTTTACAAAAACACCGCTTACCCCACCGGGTCCGGAGTTCAGATATTTGTAAGAGCACCAGGTAGCAAAATCAACACCCCACTCATGTAGCTTTAATTCAACGTTACCAATGGCGTGTGCCAGGTCGAGGCCATAATTTATGCCGTGTTGGTTACATACTTTGCCAATTTCGGCGCACTCAAAAAACTGGCCGGTGTAATAGTTTACTGCGCTGAACATAACAAGCGCCAGTTCGTCTTTGTGCTGTTCAATTTTGGCGATGATATCTTCCGTGCGCAGGGTTACCTCGCCGGTACGTGGCATTACTTCAATAATGCAATCTTCAGGATTGAGGCCGTGAAGTTTTATCTGTTGCTCAAAAGCGTAGTAGTCTGAAGGAAATTCGTTAGCCTGTATCAGGATTTTATTTCGTTTGCCTGAAGGTCGGTAAAATGAAATAAGCATCAGGTTGAGGTTAACGGTTAGCTGGTTCATTACTACTACTTCACTTTGCGAAGCACCAACTAATTTAGCAACTGACTTAGAGAAAAAATGATGGTAATATAGCCAGGGGCGTCTACCATGTACGTGGCCTTCAACGCCCAGGTTTTTCCAATCGGTTAGTTCTATCTGCAATTGTTTTTCAACGCCTTTAGGTTGCAGGCCTAGTGAATTGCCACAGAGATAAATAAACTCCTTACCGTTTTTTTTAGGGATATGAAAAAGGTTGCGGTAAGATTTTAGAGGATCCTTTTTATCCAGTTGGCGGGCGAAGGAAAGGGTGTTTTCAAATTTCATATTGTACCATTCGTGGTTGGCGTCCCCGCCGACCACTTTGTATTTGAGTTCGGTCTGATTCCGGTTGGCGGGGACGCCGAACCGGAGGGAAGGTTAGTATCAGTCTAAATACTTAATACTAACGTTAAATACTATTTCAACTAAACTTCTTCTTATCCAGATTCAACCAATCCAAAGCATTTTTATATAGCAATTTATCTTTTGGTTTTTTGGCCAGTTTTAAGCGCTCAATTTCTTCGCCGGGTACGGATTCTCCGAGGGGGAATGGGTAATCGCTGCCCAGACATACCTTGTCTTCACCTACCAGGTCAATTACATAGCGTAAAAACTTTTCATCGTGCATTAGTGAGTCTACATAAAAATGACCAACGTATTTGGCGGGGTTTATGTTATTGTCAATAGCGGTTAAGTCTGGCCGCACATCAAAGCCTCTTTCAATTCTTCCAAGATGCGCCGGGAAAGAACCTCCGCCATGGGCAAATGCAAAACGCAGTTTAGGGAAACGTTCAAACACACCACCAAAAATAAGTGAGCAGATTGCACGGTTGGTTTCGGCGGGCATGCCTACCAGCCAGGGTAGCCAGTACTTGCTCATTTGCTTGGTGCCCATCATATTCCAGGGGTGCACAAATACTGACATATTTAGCCGCTCGGCAGCCTGGTAAATGGGAAAGAACTGTGGTTCGTTCAGGTTAATATCATTGATATTGGTTCCTATTTCGATGCCAACTAAACCGATTTTTTTGCACCTCTCAAGCTCAGCGATGGCCAGCTCAGCCGATTGCATGGGTATGGTGCCCAGCCCTACGAACCTTTTAGGGTAACGTTGAACTATTTCGGCAATATGGTCGTTCAAAAACATCGAAACATCCAGGCAATCGTGGGGTTTGGCCCAGTAATTGAACATAACCGGTATGGTAGAAATAACCTGAACATCTACATGGGCATGGTTACATTCTTTAATCCTTGTATCTGCATCCCAGCAGTTATCCTGAATTTCGCGGAAAAACTCATCATCCTTCATCATGCGTGCACAACATGGCTTGTGATGATCGAGATGGATAAAGCCGCCATAGCCGAATTTATCGCTCCAGCGGGGTAGGTTTTCGGGTATAATGTGGGTATGGATATCTATTTTCACCTGCAATCAAATATAGAATTGATTTAAGAATTTAACAGGCACTACGTAAAATAGTTAAGGCAAACAGTTTTGGGACTTTAGCAGCACGATGAATAAAGCCGGCCACACAATAAGGAAGAAACCGGCTTATTGTTTGTAAAAGTTTTCAGTACAAGTGTTGCTGTTGCCCTGGTAATTATAATTAACAGTAATGGTCATGGTTGGCTTAACACCTGCAATTGCAGGCGGCGAATAATAACCCTGAGACCCGGCAGTTATAACTACCCCGTTAGGAAGTGTTTGCGGCGGTATATACAGGGTAATGCCTTCGGAGGTGGAAGTAGTATTTAATATTTGGGCATAAACCGGCCCCCCGCCCAGCAACGTGTTAAAGTATATGATATTGACCCCATAAACTGCACTGCCAGGTACGGTTGCATAAATGTTGGTATAATAAGGCCCGAAATTGTAATAGGAGCCATTATCATTGATACAGTTTTCAGTTGCTCTCCAGTTGCCAATAAACTTGGTTGCACTGATGATGTTACAGGTATCGCCTTCGTATCCGTTGGGGCAAAGACAATAACCCGCATTGCAGGTTTGATATGAGGCGCATGTTACATTTTTACAACTTCTTTTTTCGCACGAAGAGGTAACCAGAAGAAACAGAACAGCCAGGGATAATTGTGTGAGGGTTTTCATAGCGGGCTTTATTGCTTGTACATGGTTTCCTGGCACGAATAGTTAATGCCGTTTAAATTATAATTGAGCACCAGAGTAATTACAGGAGTGCCGCTTGCATCAGAATAAGTACCGTACGAGTTAGCAATGGAAAATCCGCCCTGGCTTGCAGCGGCAATAAAAATTGATTGCCCTTCGTTACCAGGCGTTGTGTTGTATATCTGGGCGTTAACAGTAGCCATACCCAGCAGGTTTGTAATGGTAATATAATTTACCGGGCTACCAGTTGGCGCAATGTAAACCTGATAAGAGCCGGCATTAGGTGGAATGCCGTTTCCGCAGTTCTCAGTAACATTCCAGGTGCCGGTGTACTGGGTGGAGCTTAACGTTGCACAATCAGTACCCTGGTAACCGTCAGGACAAAGGCATTGGCCTTCGTAACAGGTTTGGTACGAGGCGCAAACTACGTTTTTGCAACTCTTTTTATCGCATGATGAAATTGTTATTAAAAATATGGCCGCGATAAATATTTTTGCAAACCTTTCCATGTGAAGGATGTTTATTGTTTCACGAAAATAAAACAACTGCCTTAATCCCATGAAATCTTTAAATATTTTGGCTTTTATGTTAGTGGCGGTTGTTGCAAGCGCGCAAACGTTTGACCCGGCCAAACAGCCGGCTGCACCGGATTACTCATTAACCTCTAACTGGTCGGCATTACCGTTCAGGGAGGATGCTGCTGATAAAATACCCAGCGATGAAAAGTGGGTTGACGACTCTTTAAAGGGAGTTGATGTGTTTTACATTTACCCAACCATTTACCGCAACGGCAAAACCTGGAACGAGGACCTGAGCAAAAAAAGGCTGAATGAGAGTATTGATAATAAACCGGTAAAATACCAGGCCAGCGTGTTTAATGCGAGTTGCAGGGTTTATGCCCCCAGATACCGGCAAGCTAAGCTTAAAGCTTTTTATGATAAAGTAAATGGCCCTAAGGCGCTTGATTTTGCCTATGAAGACGTAAAGAAGGCTTTTCAGTATTACCTCGATCATTACAATCATGGCAGGCCAATTATTATTGCGTCGCACAGCCAGGGAACCCGCCATGCACGCCAGCTTTTAAAGGACTTTTTTGATGGCGCGCCTTTGCAAAATAAACTGGTGGCTGCCTATGTAGTGGGTTTTGGATTTGATGAGAGCATGTATAAAACGCTTAAACCGTGTAGTAACCCTACGCAAACCGGTTGCTATATAACCTGGGCATCGTTTAAACAAGGTTACGAAGCGCCACACTCTGGTTTATACAACACAGTATGCGTTAACCCGGTAACCTGGAACCGCGATACTATTGCCGTAGACGCATCGAAAAGTATGGGTGCTATTTTACTGGACTTTGATAAAAAATACGAAGGAGCTTGTGCAACTCAAATACATAAAAATTACCTGTGGGTGAATGCCCGCCTTCCATTAATAAGCGGATGGAAAGTGCTGCATATTGCAGATTACAACCTGTTTTGGTACGACATCCGCAAAAATGTTGCAGACAGGGTACAAGCGTTTCTTAAAAAATAGTGTTCAGGTGCCCATGTGTTCAAGTGTTCAGGTGTTTTGAAGTTGATGTGTTTTTGAAATTAAATCGTTTTGTATTAACGTTAGCACTGGAATAGGTGGTGATTTCTGTATTTAATTGTATTAACCTGAACACGTGAACACTTAAACACGTTAACACAACAAAAAAACATGAGCGATAGTAATTTAGGAACGGGTTCACGCATTGAGCATTCGAAGTTTGGAAAGGGCGTGGTTGTTGATGTAGACATGGAGTTTTACACGGTATGGTTTAAAGATGGCAACTCTACCCGTGGCATTGCGCGCGATTTTGAAGGTTTAACAGTGCTGGAGAAATCAGCCGCAGACAGTGTGCCTATTACATTAGAGCACATAAAAAGAGCGATTGCCGAAGTAATTGAAGAAAAAAGCGATTTACAGGAAATTGTGCCCATTGCCAATAAATGGATACATGGCACCCTGATTATAAAGCCGCTTGACAACAGCCTTCAGCCAAAGGAAATACCTGTGGAGGCTTTCTTTCATAAAATAGTTATGCTGCGCGACAGGCTGAGGGTATTGGAGCAAAACATTAACGCGCATAAGGTGCTTACCGATGCCGAAAAAGTTGACCTGCAACAATACATTACCAGAATTTATGGTTCGCTTACTACCTTTAATGTGCTGTTTAAAAATACCGAAGAGCAGTTTAAAGGGACGGGTGGGGAAAAGTAAGCAATGCTTTATTTACAGCGCCTTATCGTCTACGCTATCCAAATAAGCTTCCAGTTCACTAAACAAAGGGCCGAAAACATCCACCTCGAAAGGTGATTTCAGTTTGGCCAGTTTTACAAGGTCGAGGAAAGATTGGCTGCCACCGGCTTTGCAAAGGGTAAGGTAATCCTGCCAGGTAGATTTGAAGTCTTTTTCGCTTTTGCTCCAGAATTGCAGGGCACACAATTGCGCCAGGCAGTAATCAATATAATAAAACGGGCTGCGGTAAATATGGGGCTGACGTTGCCAAAAGCCTCCGCGCTCCAGGTAATCTACCCCATCGTAATCTACCCATGGGCGGTATTTCTTTTCCATTTCCAGCCATACCTTTTTGCGTTCGGCGGGGGTTAGGTCGGGGTTTTCATAAATAATATGCTGAAACTCATCAACTGCCACACCATAGGGTAAAAACTCAATGTTGGACGAAAGATGCACGAATTTGTACTTTTCGGTATCTTTTCCAAAAAACAGGTTCATCCAGGCGTAGGTGAGGTGCTCCATGCTCATGGAATGTATTTCGCAGGCCTCCATGGTAGGGAAAACGTATTCTTCCACTTCAAAACCACGGCTTTGATAGCATTGAAAGGCATGGCCCGCTTCGTGGGTTAGCACATCCACATCGCCCAGTGTGCCGTTAAAGTTGGCGAATATAAAAGGTGCCTTAAACTTGTTGAACATGGTGCAGTACCCGCCTGCCGCTTTGCCTTTGCGGTTAACCAGGTCCATCAGGTCGTTGTTGACCATAAAATCGAAAAACTCCTTGGTTTCGGCTGAAAGCTCTGAATACATTTTCTGCCCGTTGGCAACAATTTGCTGGGGTGTTCCAATAGGCGTGGGGTTTCCGGAATTAAAATTATGTGCCCAGTCGAACATTTTAAGCGTTTCTAACCCTATACGTGTTCTCTGGCGCTCGCGTAATTTCGCCGCCAGCGGAACTACATGCTTCAGTACTTGCTCGCGGTATTGTGCTACCATTTTAGCATCATAGTCGGTACGGGACATGCGGAAATACGCAAGTTCGACAAAGTTTTTATAGCCCAGTTTATGCGCTATACGGGTTCTTACTTTTACCAGTTTGTCGTATATTTCATCAAATTTGGCTTCATGTTGGGCAAAAAAGGCCCATTTGGCGTTAAAAGCAGCTTTACGGGTTTCGCGATCGGTAGATTCCTGGTAAGCATCCAGGGCTGAAAGGTTCAACTTTTTGCCCTTAAATTCTACTTCCGCACTGGCTACCAGTTTAGTGTATTCGGTCCCTAGTTTATTCTCTTCCTTTAAATCATCAATAATTGAAGGGTGAAAGGTTTTAACGCTTACATCGGCCAGTTTAAACAACTGATTACCATATTTTTGTTGCAATTCAGCTTTAAACTTTGAACTGCCCAGGGCTTTGTAAAACCTGATATTCAGGTCTTTCATTAAAGGTTCATTGCTGTCAAAAAACTCCTGTTCAGCTTCATAATACGGGTTGCCGGTGTCAATTGAGTTGCGCACGGATGCAATGGAGGAGTATGTCTGAAATTCATTTTTCAGGTCGTTTACCCGGGCAAGAATTTCCTTTTGTTCTTCGGCATTGGTAGCCTGGTCAAAAGTAGTCAGCAGTTCATTATAATCTTTTTCTACCTGCGCCAGATCCGGACGCTTATACTCCATTTCAGAAAATTTCATTTTGATGAGAGGTGTTTTAAAAGACTATCTTAAAAAAAGGTGCTATAAGGGGAATAAGCAAACGTAAAAAATATTTGAACAAAAATTCAGAAACAGTTTACGGGCAAAGGGGACCTGAGTTTTTAAAAAAACCAGATAATCAATGTAGTATCACAATTTTTGAGGAAACCGAAAACTGCGGCAGTTGTAAAAATTAACAAACCGAGCCTAATCTTCCAGCAACATGTTGGCCTGGTGCTTATAATATTGCCAGTAAGATATAATAAGCCTGATTTGAAAAGCAGATAATGTAACCAGGCTTCCGGTGCTAAAAAACACCAGTTCGGAGTATAAATATTTAAAAAGGTCGCGCTTTGAAAGTTCATTAATAAAGACGTGGGGGAACCCAAAGTCTTCGATATAAAAATTATCGGCCATCGAAATCAGTTTCTGTTCGTTTTGGGCAATGAAAATGAAGAGGCTGAGATTGACCGTAAAAATGAGAAATCTTACCCATGAGGGGCGTAAAAACGGCAGGCTTTTGAAAGTAACCGAATACCTGAAATAGGTAAGGGCAATAAATATAAAAAAGGCATTTATCTTCCAGTAGATATAGTCTATTTTAGACACAACCGGAAACAGGATGATATAAATGACTGTTGCGGTGATTAAAAACCATACTATTTCGCGAATAAAATGAAAGGCATTTTCCCTGTTTAACGAATCCGGCATTTGCATTAATTATTTCTAATATTACTTGGTATCAAAGGCAAAAGTGAACTATTGCTGCCAATAAAAGCGTGAAATAAAGACTATTATGTTAAAACCTAAAAAAAATCTCTACGCATTTTTTTTACCAATGTTACGGTATATTGCTATTTTCGCTCGTCTAAATAAAAATTTCGTCTGATGAGAAACATTTTACGAGCTGTTATCCCTGTCCTTTTCCTATTAGGTATTACGACTGTTGAAGCTCAACCTGGTTGCCCTGCTGTTATTACAACGCCCAATGTAACTGTTCCCTGCGGCCAAACTTGTACTAACCTAACTGCCACTGCATTAGGCGGAGGTTCAACTACTGCATACACAGTAAGCCAGATTACTTATGCTCCACCGTTTGCTTTTAACGCAGGCACTAACATTCTTGTTGACTCTGATGATAAATGGTCAGATGTAATTCCCCTTGGCTTTAACTTTTGCTTTTTCGGCAATCAGTTTTCTTCGGTAATTGTGGGCTCAAACGGATGTTTCGGTTTTAACACTTTTAATGCTTTAAGTGGAAATAACTGGTCAATACCTGCTGGTGGTATTCCTTTTACGGTTGAAAATGATATGGAAAATACCATTATGACCCCATGGCAGGATTTGGATAATACCAATCAGGGTAAAATTTATTATAATGTGGGAGGAGTTGCACCATGCCGGTATATGGAGGCTTCGTGGTATAAGTGTCCTATGTATGGCGACCCTAACAGCGTTAGCACAGGCTTATGCACTATAGCTTATCAGCAAACGCAAATGGGTGTTATTTATGAAACCTCAAACGTTATTGAAATTTATATCCAGCAAAAAGGCGTTCCTTGTACCAACTGGAATAACGGGTGGGCAGTAGAAGGTATTATGAACGGAACGGGTACTGCAGGGTATACTGTACCTGGCAGAAATGCAACAGTTTGGCCAAGCAACGGTATTACTTTGAATAACGATGCCTGGAGGTTTACACCAAGCGGCCTTCCTTTGGTTTATACAATTACCTGGTTTCAGGGTACTACCCAGGTTGGTACGGGTTCTCCTCTTAATGTTTGTCCTACCGGCCCTACAAATTATAGTGTTATTGCCAAATATACCAACTGCGATGGCTCAACGGTTTCTGATACTGCCGCGGTTTTTGTTGGTTTAGCTGCTCTAACAGTATCTGATTCAGCGGTTCAGCCAACCTGTAACGGATCTACTAATGGCGAAGTAATAGCAAATTATCACAGCACTACGGGAATCATTTCATACGGATGGGCCCCGGGTGGTGCGGGTCAAACTACACTTAACAATATTGGTGCAGGTACTTATATTTTTACTGTAAGCGATTCAGCGGGTTGTGTAAAATCCGATACAGAAGTTTTAGTTAACCCGGCGCCACTTGTTGTTACCTTGCATAATGATACTGCTACTTCTTGTACCGGTGTAACTAATAATGGCGTGCTTTCAGCATCAACAACCGGAGGTACTGCACCTTATACCTATAAATGGAGCACTGGGCCTACTGTAAATCCGATAACAGGATTAGGCGTAGGTAGCTATACCGTAACAGCCACCGACCAGAAGGGATGTATGGGGACGGCAACGGCCAATGTGATTGTTAAAACCAGTGCCCTGGCTTTTGCAACACCACTTATTACTGAGGTGCGATGTTTTGGCGGAAGTACCGGCGAAATTATAGACCCCGTTAACGGGGGAAGCAACCCCATTACTTATACCTGGTCTGTAGCAGGTGGCCATGGAGATACCCTGGCCAATGTACCGGCGGGCAATTATTCAGTAACGGCTGTTGATGCCAACGGTTGTTCAGTAACGGCAGCATTTACAATTACACAACCGGCAACTGCGGTCAGCGTTTCTGTAGCAAACGATACAGTAACTTCTTGTACCGGTGCTACTAATATAGGAACGCTCAATGCATCAGCAAGTGGTGGTGCAGGTGGATATACTTACAGATGGAGCAATGCTTCAACTACGGATACTATCAGCGGACTAAGTACTGGTAACTTTACCGTTACCGTGGCTGATGCTTCGGGTTGTACTGCAAGTGCTTCAGGCTCGGTAGTTGTAAAGAGCAGCTCATTAAGCATAACCGGACGTGTATTGAACCCTATTTGTTCCGGATTAAAGGGTGAAATTATTGTAACTGTAACAGGAGGTGTGCAGCCGATTAGTTACACATGGTCTGGCGGCCCGCCAAGCATTACCGATACACTGAGTGGTGTTGGTGGTGGTATTTATAGTGTTACGGCTGTTGATGCCAACGGATGTTCTGTATCGGCATCATTTACTGTTAATCAGCCAACACCTTTAAGCGTAACTGTTCCTAATGATACAGTAAGAGGATGTAATGGTGTTACAAACAGCGGCCAGTTAACTGCCACTACCAGTGGTGGTACTCCGGGTTATACTTATGTTTGGAGCGGATCAAGAACCGGAAACCCTATAACCGGGCTAAGCGCTGGCACCTATGATGTAACTTCAACAGATGCAGCGGGTTGTTCAGTTACCGGTGCCGGAACAGTTGTTGTAATTACGAATCCAATAGTTTTCAACTCTCCGCAGATTACCAATGCTTCATGTGCCGGAACTTCTTCAGGCGAAATTATACTTAGTACAACCGGAGGAACACCACCTGTAACCTTTACCTGGTCAGGAGGAACCACACAAAACGATACCCTCAGAAATCTTGCAGGCGGAACTTATAACATAACCGCTACCGATGTAAACGGATGTTCGGCAACCGCTTCTTATACGGTTAACCAGCCATCTGCCATTGTTTTTGGCTCCCCTACTATTACGAATGTAGGTTGCACGGGAGGTGCAGGAGGAAGTATACTGGTTACTGCAACTGGCGGTACCGGAACTATTACCTATAAATGGAGTAACGGACTTACTACTAACCCTATAACAGGATTAACAGCAGGCGGTTATATCGTTACGGCAACTGATGCCAACGGGTGTACTGCAAGTGCTGCTTACAACGTAAGCCAATCGCTGCCTATTGTTATAGGGCCTGCTACTATTGTAGGGGTTTCATGTAGTGGTGGCAATGGAGCAATATTTGATACTGCAACAGGTGGAACCGGCACTTTAATTTATGCCTGGACAGGTGGATTAACCGGCTCAAGCATTACCAATCTTGCTGCAGGCGGATATAATTTAACTGTAACCGATGCTAATGGCTGTAGCGCTACTGCATACTATATTGTTGGGCATGATAGCTGTGGGGCTTGTCCTCAGGTGCATATCAACAATAATGTAGCTATACCTTGTTCACAAACTTGTACCAACTTAATAGCCAGCGTGTTTAGTGCTGCACAAACTACTTCATATACAGTTGCCCAGATTAGTTACAATCCTCCGTTCCCTTTCAATAGCGGAACTCCGATTCTGGTTAATACGGATGATAACTGGTCGCGGGTTGTTAATTTGCCATTTAATTTCTGTTTCTGGGGTGTTGCCTATAACAAACTGGTGTTAGGTACTAATGGTGAAATTTCATTTAACGTTGGCAATGCCAATGGCGTTGATAACTATGCTATCAGCCCTGCTTACGGTGGACAAGGACCTGTTCCTTTTGCTAACCCAGGCCTTGAGCGTGACCAGCAAAATACTATCATGGCTCCCTGGCAGGATATAGACCTTACCTACCATGGAAAATGTTACTATAATATTTCGGGTACTGCGCCTTGCCGTAAGTTTGAGGTTTCATGGTATCAGGCATCAATGTTTGGTGATTCTGGCAGCGTTGATAAAAACTACTGCGATTCTATTGATCAACAAACCCAGATGGTGGTATTGTATGAAACAACAAATGATATTGATATCTATATTCAGAATAAGGACATTGTATGTAATAACTCAATTAACGACCCAACTGGTGCATACTGGAATGACGGAGACGCGATTGAAGGTATAGTAAATACAAACGGCACCCAGGCAGTAACTGTTCCGGGAAGAAATGCTACCCAATGGACAGCACAAAATGACGCATGGAGATTCAGCCCCGCTGGTGCACCTAACTATACTTTGGCCTGGTACCAGAACGGTAACCTGGTTGGTACCGGTGATACTTTACATGTATGTCCTCCGGTTGCAACTACTTACTCTGTTTTTGCAACATATACCAATTGCGATGGCTCACAGGTTATTGTTGCAGACAGCGCTTATGTTACCCCAGGTGGAAGCCTTACTGTTAATATAGACTCAACTCACAGCATTCTTTGTAATGGCGATAGCACCGGTGCGGTTTATGCTTCGTATAAAGACAGCCTTTCAACAGTTACTTCTTTTGGATGGAGCCCGGGTGGTGCGAACCAGACTTCGATGGTCAATTTACCTGCAGGAACTTACATATTTACAGTTACAACTGCCAGTGGTTGCACCAAGTCAGATACAGTGGTTTTAGTTAACCCTGCAGCGGTTACAGCTACTGTTGCCAATGACACCTTCACTTCGTGCAGTGCAAATAATTTAGGAACGCTTACCGTTGCCGGTGGTGGCGGAACCCCAGGTTACACTTACCTATGGAGTAATGGCAACACTACTGCTTCTATAACCGGACAAACCCCGGGCACTTATACCGTTACCGTTACTGATAGCCACGGATGCACTGCAAGTGCAACTGCGGTTATTGTAAAAATACCGGGCAATCTTGCTCTTACAACTCCGGTTGTTAACAACCCTGTTTGTATTTCAAATGGCTCTATTACACAGGGTATTACCGGTGGAACAGCACCCATAACTTATACATGGTCTCCGGCTGAACCAAACAGCGGAACCATTACCGGTTTGGGTGGTGGTACCTATGCGCTTACGGTAACTGATGCAGGTGGATGTTCAGTTACTGCTTCGTTTACATTAAGTCCTCCCAAGCCTGTAATAATTGACAGTACCAACCTGGTTAACCTGAGTTGCCATACAACAGATAACGGAAGTATTACCGTTTATGCAAGTGGCGGAACGGGTACTTTAAACTATAACTGGTCTGGTGGTGGTGGAACCTTTACCGATACCAATTCGATTGGCAATCTGGTGGCAGGTAACTACAATGTTACCATTACCGATAGCGTTGGATGCTCGGTAAGTGCTACGTATACGCTTACTGCTCCTTCTGCAATTGCGGCACAAACAGTTACCATTGTTAATGTTACCTGCCAGGCTGAAGGATCAGTTACGGTAATTGATACCGGTGGCACCCCAGGTTATACATACCTATGGAGTGGAGGACAGACAGTTGATTCAATTACTAATCAACCGGCTGGCACTTATAACCTTACTGTAACAGATGCAGCAGGTTGCACAGCAACGGCTTCTTATACAATTGGTACGGCCCCGGGAGGAGTTGTATTTGGCCAACCGGTTATTGTTAATACAAATTGTAACGGTGACAGCACAGGCAGCATTACCGTTATTGCTACCGGTGGACATGGTACTATTACGTACATATGGAGTACGACCGCAACAACTGCAACAATAACCGGATTAGGTGCTGGCACCTACACTGTAACTGCATCTGATACTACCGGATGTTCGGCTAGCGCATCGTATACTATTACGCAGCCTTCTCCGGTAATTTTTGGGGTTCCGATTATAACCAATGTATTATGTTACGGAGGAAGCTCAGGAAGCATCGCCGCATCTGCGACTGGTGGAACGGGAACAATTACTTATTTATGGGGCAATGGCAGCACCACAGGAACGATTACAGGCTTATCAATTGGTAACTATTGTGTAACAGCAACAGACAGTAATGGATGTTCGGCAAGTGTTTGTTACAACATTACCCAACCTACTCAGATAAGTGTTGATTCTTCAAACGTGGTACCGGTTACTTGTACTGCTGTAGGAACGATAACTATTTATGTTTCAGGTGGAACACCTGGTTATACTTATTCATGGAGTAACACCCAAACCAGCAATCCGGTTAACGTAACCCAGGCGGGTACTATCGGAGTTACCATTACTGATGCAAATGGTTGTACTGTTACTGATTCGGTTGTTGAAACCGCAGGTGCAGGTGCTGTCAGGATTGATTCGGCAGATATTACGGGTGTAACCTGTTACGGAGACAGCAATGGCATCATAGTGGTTTACGCAAGTACCGATTCAACGGGTGGGCCAATTACCTATAGCTGGAGCAACTCCTCAACTTCATATAAAATTACAGGCTTAAAAGGTGGTGTCACCTATACGGTTACTGCCACTGATTCGGCTGGTTGTTCCGTTACAGCTTCTTATATAGTTCCTCAGCCTAATGCAATTACATTTAATGCACCGGTTTATATTCAACCAACCTGTAACGGCGGTAGTAACGGTAGCATAACAGTAAGTGCAACCGGCGGAACTGGTACTATAACTTACGTTTGGGGCGGTGGATTAACCGGGCCTAAAGATTCGTTACTGGCACAAGGCACTTACTCGGTTACAGCTACGGATAGCTTAGGTTGTTCAGCGAGCATGACTTATACGCTTACACAGCCAGCTGCTATTACATTTAATGCACCGGTTATTGATAGTATTAAGTGTTTTGGCGGAACTGGTGGCATTACAGCCAACGCAACGGGTGGAACCGGTACCATTACTTATACCTGGACGGGTGGTTCAACTGCAAATCCTATTACCGGCTTAACACAAGGCACTTACTCTGTAACCGCTACTGACAGTGTTGGTTGCTCGGCAAGTACTTCTTATACCCTTACCCAGCCAACGCAACTCGTTATTGATTCTGGCCATGTTACAAATGCAATCTGTAGCAAAAATGGTTCTGTAGTTGTAACGGTTAGCGGTGGAACTCCGGGTTATACTTACGGCTGGTCTGTAGGTTCATCTGTAACCGATTCGTTGGGTAACTTAACCGGCGGGCCTGTAACAGTAACTGTTACCGACTTTAACGGGTGCACGGCAACTGCCACTTATAACGTTGCCCCTGCAGTAAATACAGTTCTGATTGTTTCAGCTGTAGTAACTAATGAGAAGTGTAACGGAGGCAATACTGGTGAGGTAGTTGTAACTGCCACTACTGATTTCGGGCCTTTAACCTACCATTGGGGAACCAATCCTTCTGTAACCGATTCAATTGTGAATGTTGCAGCAGGAACTTATGCAATTACGGTTACTGATAGCCTTGGTTGCACAGCAACGGCTTCTTACAACGTTTCGCAACCTACTGCTATTGTAATACATGATGTGGATTCGAGCCAGGTAACATGTACCAGTTTAGGTTCATTGTGGGTTATCGCCAGCGGAGGTACCGGTTCTTATACTTACACATGGCAGGGTTCTGCGGTAACAACTGACACTTTAAGCGGATTGGCTGCGGGTACTTACAATGTAACTGTTACAGATTCAAACGGTTGTTCAGTTAGCGCTACGGGTACTGTTACCACTGCGCCTAATTCAATTAACCTTTCCGATTCAATTATTGTTGAACCTAAGTGTTTTGGCTTCAGCAATGGTTCGGTAACTGTTATTCCTACCGGTGGTTCGGGTGGCTATACTTATAGCTGGAGTAATGGTGGTACAACCAACAGCATTACCGGATTAACAGCTGGCACTTATTGCGTAACTGTTCATGATTCTAACGGGTGCTCTAAATCGCAGTGCGATAGTGTAGGACAGCCTACCCCACTTGTAATTGGCAGCTTTATAACCATAAACGCAACTTGTAACGTAGCTGGCTCTGCCCAGGTTGTTGCAAGCGGTGGAACACCTGCGTATTCTTATCTATGGTCGCCTGGCGGTTCTACTTCTAACCCTATTACAGGGCTGAACGGTGGAGCTATAGTAAACGTAACAGTTACGGATGCTAACCTTTGCACCATTTCAGGGGCGGATACACTTGCTCCGGCTCCGGCACCACTTACCATTCAGGATTCAACTATTACACCAAACCTGTGTAATGCAGGTACTTTAGGTGCCATATCGGTAACCATTGTTGGAGGCCCAACCGGTGAGACAACAGTTTATCGCTGGAGCCCGGGCGGACAAACAACCTCTTCAATAAGCAATCTTGCAGCTGGCACTTATTATTTAACCGCAGGCGATGCAGGTGGTTGCACATTGGTTGATTCGTTCAAAATTACTCAACCGGTTCCTTATGTAGTAACTGCAAGCGGTGCGGCTTTGGTTTGCCCTGGCACTTGTGATACAGTAAGTGTTTCTGTAACCCCGGCTAATGCATTTAATTATGCATGGAGCAATGGTGCTACTACACAGACTGCAGCCTACTGCAACCTTACTACTGCGGTTGTAACGGCAGGAGTTACTGTAACTGATAATAACCATTGTACTGCTTCGGGATCAACGCCGGTGGCCGCCGCAGCACAGATAGACCTTGCGCCAGTGGTTACTAATACTCCTTGTTCTCCATCCGGTGCCGGTAATGTTGCAGTTAATGCAACCGGCGGTGCTCCGGGTAGTTTAACTTATACCTATAACCCGGGTAACATAACCAACTCTACAGGTGTATTTAATAACCTGTCAGCAGGTTCTTACACCTATACAGTATCTGATGCATTGGGTTGCAAGGTGGATAGTTCTTTTGTTATACTGCCACAACCTCCGGGTGATACTGCAGTGGCAACGGCAGACTCAGTTAGTTGTTTTGGATTCAGCGATGGTAAGATTATTGCTACTGTTGTTGGAGACAGCGCACTTGATGCGCCTTATATCTACTCTATTACAGGTCGCTCTGGTCAAAGCAGCAATGTTTTTGATAGCGTATCTGCGGGTGTTTACACAGTAGTTGTTACTAACAAATATGGTTGTGCAGATACATTGCTTGATACAGTAGGCCAGCCTAAGCAGGTAACGGTATCTTTCAGTCCTGATACTATTATCGGAGTTGCTAACTATGCTACACCGATTACTCCGAATATCGCAAACTTTGTTAACCCGGTATTTAGCTGGACGCCTTCAACCGGATTGAGCTGCACAAATTGTGAAACTCCATCCGCTACTGTGGCTGCGCCTACTTTATATTATGTAACAGTGAGTGATTCAGGCAACAGTAAGTGCGCAGTAACTGATTCGTTGTGGTTCCTGCTTAAAGGGCCGCTGGTTATGCCTACGGCATTCTCGCCGAATGGTGATGGCAAGAACGACTTGTTTGGGCCAGTTTCGCATACTTACGTAGTAATTAAAGAGTTCCGTATCTACAATCGTTGGGGACAGTTAGTACACAACTCTACCGATTATTGGGATGGTAAATTTGATGGGAAAGAACAACCAGCAGGTACCTTTATTTATTACATAGAGGGCACATACCTTGACCCTTCAACCAATACCATACAAACAGGTAAGGAAGAAGGTGCAGTTACCTTGCTGAGATAATACAAGCGCAAGCTTTTAATAAAACAAAGCCCGGGGACAAACCCCGGGCTTTTTAGTCTTACAGAACCCTCTTGTGTTTAAAAATTGGTTTAGGAAGAGGTTGGTTTTTTTCCTATTTTTCGTTACAAATGGAACCCTTTGCGATTTTTATTGCGCTTTTGCTGATTGCCTTTTTTTCGGGTATCGAAATTGCTTTTGTATCTGCCAATAAGCTGAGGATAGAATTGCTTAAAGAAAAGGGTTCGCGCAAGGCCCGTATTGTTTCCGAATTTGCCAATAACCCCTCTAAGTTTATAAGCACCATGCTTATAGGGCTGAATATTTCGCTGGTGCTTTTTGGCAGTATTACGGCCAATTACCTGGTGAAGGATAACTTCTCTTTTCTGCCTACACGGGAGTTGCCCCTGCTATTGGTGCAAACGGTTATTACCACCTTCGTTATTTTAATTTTTGGCGAATTGG
Organism: uncultured Bacteroidota bacterium; assembly: GCA_903889265.1. Taxonomy (GTDB): domain Bacteria; phylum Bacteroidota; class Bacteroidia; order Chitinophagales; family LD1; genus Bog-950. The sequence continues at coordinate 6,249 of CAISWS010000094.1, read as the reverse complement.
TGCCCAAAATACTTTTCAGGGTAAATGCCGACCAGGCGCTGTTATGGTTTTCGCTGCCGGCCAAGTATCTTTTTTACATTCCGCTTAAACCGCTTACCAGTGTTTTTCACTATTTGTCGCGGTGGCTTATTAAAAAGCTGATTGGTACAGAACTGGTTGAAAGCAAACCTTCGTTTACCAAAGAGGATTTGGAATACCTGGTTAAAGAAACCGCTGTTACAGATGATACCGGTAATGATGAGGCCGACCATTTAAACTCTGAAATATTTGAAAAAGCCCTGTATTTAAAGGACGTGAAGGTTCGTAGTTGTATGGTGCCGCGCCCCGAGATTCAGGGATTAGATATACATGAAGGGCTGGATGAATTAAAGAAGAAACTGATTGAAACCAAGCTATCGCGGATAATTATTTATGATGAGGTAATTGATAAAGTGCTGGGTTATGTGCATCATTTTGACCTGATAAAAGCCCCGCAGACTTTAAGGGAAATTATACGGCCATTGCAAGTAATACCCGAAAGCATGACAGCTAACGACCTGATGCTGCAGTTTATCAGGGAAAAGAAGAATATTGCCTGGGTGGTGGATGAATATGGCGGAACAGCAGGTATTATTACGCTGGAGGATTTAATGGAGGAGATTTTTGGTGAGATAGAAGACGAGCATGATGTTGAAGATATGACCGAGAAACGCATGGCCGAAAATGACTTTATTTTTTCGGGAAGATTGGAGGTAGACTACCTGAACAGGGAGTATTACCTGGGCATACCTGAGGGGGAATACAATACGTTATCAGGCTATATCATCAGCGGATTTGAAGACATACCAGAAGCCGGCACCGTGCTTGACCTCGACAGGTTTCATATAAGGATACTCAAAGCATCTGATAAGCGCATTGAGTTGGTGAAAGTGAAGGTGGTTGAAGAGGTGTAGCCATTACCCCAAAAGATTTTTTAATTTTCTTTTTACTACGCAAATACATTGCGCAGTGACGCGTTATTTTTGCCTAATCGAAACTGATAAAGGAATAGATGTTTAGTTGAAATTAGCAGGAAGAAATCAGGGCATAAAAATATAATGCTAAAAAGACTACTAAATATTTTAGTTTATCAGAAAAGATATTTTACATTTGCCTAAATCAATTATTTTCTAACATTACAAGATGAACAAAATGGCTGACGACAAAAAAGAAAAACTCAAAGCGTTACAAATGACGCTTGACAAACTAGACAAGGCCTACGGTAAAGGCACCATTATGAAACTGGGTGATTCCAAGATAATGGCAGTGGAGACAATCTCTACAGGGTCGGTGGGACTTGACATTGCACTAGGCATAGGCGGATTGCCTAAAGGCCGGATAGTTGAAATATACGGGCCGGAGTCATCTGGTAAAACCACGTTGGCCATACAAGCTATTGCCAGCTGTCAGCGCCAGGGCGGTATAGCAGCCTTTATAGACGCGGAACACGCCTTTGACAAGGCTTATGCCGAAAAGCTGGGCGTTAACGTTAATGAGCTTCTAATATCGCAGCCTGATGATGGCGAGCAGGCTTTGGATATAACCGAACACCTGATACGGTCAGGAGCGATAGATATTATCGTTATTGACTCGGTAGCGGCTTTGGTGCCACGCGGAGAATTGGAAGGCGAAATGGGCGAATCTAAAATGGGATTGCAAGCCCGTTTAATGAGCCAGGCCATGAGGAAGCTAACCGGAACGATTTCGAAAACAGGGTGTTGCTGCATTTTTATTAACCAGTTGCGCGAGAAGATTGGTGTTATGTTTGGTAACCCTGAAACCACTACGGGTGGTAATGCATTGAAGTTTTACGCATCGGTACGTTTGGATATACGCCGTATAGGCCAGATAAAAGAAGGTGATAATTTAACCGGTAACCGTACTAAGGTTAAGGTAGTAAAGAATAAACTGGCGCCTCCTTTCAGGACCACGGAGTTTGATATTATGTATGGCCTGGGAGTTTCAAAGACCGGTGAAATAATTGATATAGGCACGGAGTTAGGCGTAGTGCAAAAGAGCGGCTCGTGGTTCAGCTACGAAGGCACCAAACTGGGCCAGGGACGTGAAGGGGTAAAACAACTGTTGGAAGACAACCCTGAACTGGCTTTTGAAATTGAAAACAAAATAAAAGCCAAACACCTGCAAGGTGTTGAGGTTGTGAAGGTGGAAGTTGAGGAGTAATTGAATTAATAATTGATTGACACTGAAAGGCACTGTATTAAATTACGGTGCCTTTTTTAATTGAGTAATTGTGGCAAAATTATTATATTTTATGTGAGCGTTGGCCAATGTACATCCTCCATCTATCAAGTATCACCTGGGTGTCAAAGTTGATTTCCATAAAGCGCAAATAAGGAACATCATTCTTTAAAAGAACAGATAACCTTTTTTCAAGCACATCTATTTTTTCCAGAATGTCATGGCGATTATTATCTGTTGTAATGGAGGCGAAAAATTTCAAAAAAAGACCTTCAAAACTATAGTTATCACTTATCCTGCGCCGGATGTGGTCATGATATTTTTTTGCTCTTTTGGGAATATCGTTAACCGCGCCTTCAAAAGAAATCTGGAATTGCATAGTAACCTCATTTAGCAAATCCATAAAAAGTGCATATTCATAATAGCTAAACAGGATTTCGGTGCGTTTATAATCATTAATCAAAATGACCAGGTAATGCTGTGCTGTCTTATAATCGCCCGTATAAAAAAAGGCCTTGGCAAGATAAAGTTCGTATTGCTTTTTAATATCTATGTATTGATTTATGATTACGCCTTTATAGAAAGATATAAAAGGGGATAATTCTGTGGTAGTGAGAGCCTCTTTTTTTGAGGATAATAAATTATATAAACGGAATAGCAAGACTGCGCTTTGCAGATAAGGGTTGCCCTTCATGCCTTTGGCAAGCATATCTTCTGCAAAATCCATGTGCGCCCTGAACTCTTTTACGTGTTTGGTTGTGCTTAACGCTTCCATGTAATTGACTATAGCCGAAACAATCTCGTTAGGCTTATTTTTATAATGGAACTTCCAGTCTGCATTCAGGCGGTCCCACACAATTTTTTCCTGCAAATATGCTTCTTCAAACCGGCCGGAAAATTTATAAACCATATTTTTTGCCATAGCTAAGTAACAAGAGGTGTAAAAGGGGTAACTTTCATCGGTAGCATCAAGGGCAAAACACTCGTCTTTTTTTAAGCCTGAAATTTTTCTGTTAAATTCCTCATTCCGGATATTGGAGCTTTGGTGTACCAAAAATCCTACCTCTTGATAATAGGCGCCAATTTGCATATTAACCTTCGTTAGTTCTCCATTTTTCCTGGCTTCATCCAAAAATTCTTTTACTACAGTTTCAATATTTCTATCATCAATAAACTGCAATATTCCACCTTTCAGGTAATTCGCCTGAGTTATCAGGTATAAATAGCCGTATTGCCAGGCTTCCTTTTTTACTTTTTCACAGTAAACGGCGGCTTCACTATATAGCTGGCGTGAAATAAGGACTTCAGCATACTCAAGCCAGGTATGTAATTTCTTATGAATGGTTTGGCTGTTTGTCCTAAGGTATTCCAGCAGGCGTTCATTCAGTTTATTCTTTACCACCGAAAAAACTTCATCGGTCATATACTTTTTAAGCTTATGCTTTACCTTGGCCTCATCATATTGCTCAGTAACCGACAATAACTCAAAAAGCCTTTGATTGTTGGTTTTGCCGTTTACCCCTGAAGTTCGCTGCAACTCTTTTAAAAAGCCTTTCTTTTCTTTTGGCCCTAAGTTATTTACCAGATGAAAGAGGGAGTCGTGAGATACGTACATATTCCTTTTTGTGTAAAAATAGCGTATTGGTAAATATATCTAATACCTGAATTAAGATACCTCAGTTAAGAATTGAACATGGGAAAACCCTTGCTGGGCTTACGTTTCGGGGTATAACTCAATTAAAATTGCTGATACTTTAAGGTAAGAACCCGCTTGCCTTTGTCTGAAAAGGTAAAACAGCTATGTTTTTATTTGCATTACGTTCTTTAAGAATTACTTGTTTTCTCTCTGCGAAGAGAAGCAGGTCAATTCAGAGCGATAATCATTTTCCATCAAAATAATCAATTAACCTAAACCCAAATTTATGAAAAAGCAGCTCATTTTTTTAGTATTGGCAACTGCATTGTTAACATTCAATTCCTGCAAGAAATCGTATGTCTGCACCTGCACTTTTGGAACAAGTAATGTTGTTGATTGGACGGGAGACGTTGAAGCAATTTCTAAAGCAAAAGCGATAAGCACTGTACAAGCAGACTGCGGTAGCGGAGATGCGGTTACGTGTAATTAATGCTTGCCGCTATTTCAGTAGGATTAAATTTCTCTCAGCGGATTGCAGAAAAGCTGTAGCAGCGTAGGAATAAATTATTTATTAACAGCGAATAACGCAAGTGCGTTGAGCGCACCAAAAATTAAGGTAAGCTCCTTTAAAATCAATTAAGTAAGGTATTTAATTATTAAACAAATAAATGCAACAAAATGAAAAAGCTTATGATAACAATATCCTTAGCAGCAGTTATCCTGGCCGCTGCTGCACAACAAGGAATGAAATTTGAAAAAATGGTATTTATCAATGACTCAGCTCAAAAATGCCCTGCGGGCCATGTATGGCAGGTACAATCCGTTTTAAACTCTAATGCTTCTTTAAAAGAAGGTTTTGGCTCAAGTTTTCTGTCCGGCATGAATGGAGGACAAAGCGAGGCTGATGCTTTAATGAAAAATGATTTGAAGAAAACGCAGATAATGATTGAGAAGGCATGGTTCTATCCTTCCAACTATCCGTTTTGCGTTGATTCCGGCACTGTTCTTTCAAGTGGCAATAAGGCGCGATACTTAATTGTCGCTTCCTATAAAACGGAGTGAGCGGGGACGTACAATAAAAATTCAATAAAACCATAATCAGCGAATTGCCGAAAAGCTGCAAGAGAGTAGGCATAACACAAACCTCAAACCATGAAAAAACAATATCTTTTATTATTCGCGGCGCTTTCCATTCTCTCAGTATATCCCTGGGATTTTTCACCCCTCAAAGGTCCGAAACAGAAATTTTTTTAGGTGCCGAAACAAACAATCGAAATTTGATAAAGACAAATGAGCGCTTGGGAAACGTATTTTGAAGACCGGCGGCTCACCGGTCTGGTATTATTGTTATAAAAAGCAGAATTTTTTTTATATGCGGCCTGTCAATAATTTTTACATTTACATAATTAAAACAGCAATTAACCGAAAAGCTGTGATAGAGTAGGCGCAAAACCAAACTCTCTTTTTATGATGAAGTTTAGATTTTTCTTTGGGCTGTTAACCCTAATTAGCTTTAGAGGATATACCCAGTGCGGAAGTACAGTAACCGATTATGATGGCAACGTTTACATCTGCCACCGAAAAGTTAGTGGTTGAATAATGCAAATAAAAAATTAATTATTTAATTCACATAAAACAAAACAAAATGAAAAAAATTATTGGAACATTGTTGATCATCATTATTACGGTATTTAGCTCTTTTAGCCAGAAGGTAGCGGTTGGTAAATATGCGACTAAGGAATCGACAGACAAAGCATACTACGCTGCGTTGGAGGCTGTTTCAGGCGTCAAATTTACAATCAAGACCACTGACAAAGCGCAGGGGATTATCCAGGCGGAGCAATTAAGCGGTGGCGGCACGGGTAAAGTTTTTGCTTCGGTTTTTGTTCTTATTAAACAGGAGGATGGTAAAACAATGGTGCAGGCTACGTTTACGCGTAATGACGGTTTTATGGGTGGCGATAAACCAGCAAAAATGGCCCAACAGTACGGTGACTATATGAAGAAAACAATCGCAGATTTGGGCATAGCAGTAGAAGATAGAAAATAAGCGAAATGTAATATATGTTAAGTATCTTACTTCAATTAAATGTGAAGGAAGTTATGCTGCAATTAAAAGCAAATGGAACTGTAACTAACAGAAAGGTGTGTGTGGCAGAGTAAGAAAAATATAATTTGCTTTAGTTGTTTTAAACTTTACTTTTGATATGCATTTTAAAATCTGACACTGATAGTTTTGTTAGGTAATTATTAAATCAGGATAAAATATAAAATACATGAAAAAAATATTATCTGTCATTGTTATTTGGTTTTGCATTATTAATTTTGCAAAAGGACAATGTACGCCTATTTCGTCCACCTATACTATCTCGAGCCAAACGGTAACGGCACCATCC
>CAISWS010000093.1 GCA_903889265.1 uncultured Bacteroidota bacterium | reverse complement strand
GTTGTTGCAGCTAAGCGCGTTGCCGGTATACTGCCACGAGTAAGTAAACGGCAGTTTGCCACCGCTTATTACCGGGTTAAGTATAAGCGCACTGTTGTTGCAAACCGTTTGGTTACTATCGAGGCTAACCACCGGCGGGCCGGGATTGCAGTTAGATGCCGTATAAGGTTTAAAGGCAGGCGCACTGCTATTGTTAGGTGTAGTATCTAAAGGAACAATAACCGCTGCCCCGCTGCAATTTACCCTTACATAATAATACAACCCAAATGCGCTGGCATTGGTGATGATAGGATTAGGAGCAGGAGAAATATTAGTATAAGCCGACACCATAATATCCAGTTTGTATTGGCCCGGTGCCGCGTTGGTAGTTCCGGTTAGTTTAATGCAGCCATCTTCGCCCATACCAAATGTATTGGTAACTTTATTGGTAGACCAGCAGAGGCCCGCAGGCAGGTTATTAATAGAGTCTATAGTAACAGAATCCATGTTCAGCGCAATACCCGAAGCATACAGGGTATCGTAATTTAAAAATTCCACAACAGCGTTTACAGGCACCCCGTCAATAATGGGAGTTGCCTGCATAAACGGCGGCCCGAAACCCGGCTGTGTAAGCAGGCCCGGCGAGGTGCATTGCCCCGTACCCGAAGTTCCGCAATACTGCGCCGAAAGGATTTGCATGCCTGAAACCAGGGCGAGGAAAAGGATGGCTTTTTTCATAAAATAAGGTTTATGCCTTTGAGGTAATTTGTTATTTAAATTCCTTTGAACGCATAAATGTAACAGGCAGTATATCCTTATGCAAACAAATACTTTTTGATTCTTACACGCCCTAAGCAACTGATAACACTAGGGGCAGACACCTGGGCCTGCCCCTGCAAGTTTATTTTATCACACTAAACTTAATCCTTTGCACCTGCTGCTGGTTTTGCAGGATGGAAATGATATACATACCTGATGCTGCATTGGTAAGGTCGAAATCCTGTTTGCGCGATACTTTGGCGGGGGCCGTTATTTCGCGGCCGAGGAGGTCGGTTATTTGTATGTCGTATACCTCGTCGTTATCTATTACCAGCATAAAGCTGCCGTTGTTGGGGTTGGGGTAAAGTTTAGCTGCAAAGCCGTTTACTGCATCTTTAAGCCCCAGGGTTGTAACGCTGAGTATTTGAGAGGTATCGGTACAGTTGCCTGCGCTGGTTACCACTACGCTGTAATTGCCATTTTGCGTAATTACTATGCTTTGTGTAGCGCCGCCGGTGGTGCTGCCATTCAGCAGCCACTGGTAACTGTTGTAGGCTTGTGTTTTTAAGGTGTCGTTACTGCGCACTATGGTTGGCACCGATATGTTGTTTACAGTTAAGGTAAGCGTTATGGCGCTATCGCAACCGGCAACAGTTTGCACGGTATCGTAATAAGTACCGGCCTGGGTAAGGTTGCGGTTGTGGAAGTTATACGATTGGTTGCTGCAGATAGACCCGTTTATTTGCGAGGCTACCAGCTGGTTAACCTGCACTGCCTGCGAGGCGCTGGCCGAACAGTTATGGGCATCAGTAACTGTAACCGTAAAATTACCGGTTTGCTTAACCGTAACCGACTGTGTAGTTGCACTATTACTCCACAGGTAAGCGGGGGCCGTGTTGGCCATAAGTGTTACACTATCGCCCTGGCATACAGTAGCAGGCCCTTGCGGCGTAACCGTTGCCACAGGGCTGGTATAAACTTTAACGGTATCTGTATTTGAAGTAGCCGTAGCATTGGTTACACAGGCCAGGC
>CAISWS010000092.1 GCA_903889265.1 uncultured Bacteroidota bacterium | reverse complement strand
TTCGCGAAAATCCATCAGACTGGTTGTGGACGCACAAAAGGTGGAAGCATAAACGTCCAGCGATTACCAGCTAAAATGGATATTTTTATTTTTTATAACTTACACTCTTCGCCGCCTCAACAACCTTGGCCACAGTAGGCAAATAAGCCTCTACCAAATTAGGGGCGTAGTGCATAGAAGTATCAGTAGAACAAACCCTGCGGATAGGTGAATCCAGGTAATCAAACGCATAGCGCTGCACCTGGAAAGTTATTTCAGAAGCTATAGAGCTGAAAGGCCAGCTTTCATCCAATATCACTAACCTGTTCGTTTTTTTAACCGAAGCAACAATAGCATCTATATCCAATGGGCGGATGGTGCGCAGGTCTAATACCTCGGCACTGATACCTTCCTTTTCAAGTTCCTCAGCTGCTTTTAAAGCCAGCTTCATCATCTTGTTGTAACTAACTATCGTAACGTCTGTTCCTTCCCGTTTAATATCGGCTTTGCCTATGGGTATCAGGTATTCTTCTTCAGGCACCTCACCCATATCACTATACATCATTTCGCTTTCCATAAAAATAACCGGGTCCATATCGCGTATGGCCGATTTTAGCAAGCCCTTGGCATCATAAGGCGTTGAAGGCGATATCACCTTTAAACCCGGTACAGAAGCCATCATATTGGTAAGCATTTGCGAATGCTGCGCTCCCAACTGTCCCGCACTGCCCTGTGGCCCCCGGAAAACGATCGGGGAACCAAATTCGCCGGCACTCATGGAAAGCATCTTGGCTGAGCCGTTAATTATCTGGTCAAAAGCCAGGATGGCAAAGTTCCAGGTCATAAACTCAACTATGGGTTTAAGCCCGTTCATAGCCGCACCCACGCCAATACCTGCAAAACCCAGTTCAGAAATAGGCGTATCAAAAACCCTCTTTTCAGTAAACTCAGCCATCATACCCTGGCTTACTTTATAAGCACCATCGTATTCAGCCACTTCTTCGCCCATTAAAAAAACTGTTGGGTCAAGGCGCATTTCTTCACTCATAGCCTCGCGCAAAGCTTCACGAAAACGTATCTTTCTCATACTTGCAATTTGAAGGGGTAAAAATAATAACCTATTTAAAACCGCCGTATTTAAATTCGTGTCCCATGGACACTAAAGTAACTTACGCAATCACAAGGTGCTTCCGACCGCCGAATCCCCGGGCAAATGCCCGAAAAAACAAAAGCCTCTCCTTACGGAGAGGCCTGCTTTTTAAACCTTTGGGTGGCCTATGGGGTTCGAACCCACGACCTGCGGAACCACAATCCGCTGCTCTAACCAGCTGAGCTAAGGCCACCATTTGGGGACGCAAAAATAATCATCTATGGCAAATTCCGAAATCTTAATCCGTAATTCAGCAAAAAACACGATTAATCAACTTGCGTTCCATTGGTTATGTACCCCTAAAACAAAACCATGCCCGCCTATTTTGCCGGCTCTACCTTTAAGGTAAAACTCCTCTCCTTACCATTAAACGGCGATTTTACCAATGCCCCGGTTTTATCCACCAACTCCAGTTTTACTTTATTCTCTCCCAATGGCAGGCCTTCAATCAGGTATGGCGCCCATTTGGTAAGGGTAAACTCTGTTCCGTTTATAGTAGCCTTTACTTTATAGCCGGTAGCCGATAAATCGCAGTTAACCAGGTAAAAATCAAGCATTACCTTGCCTGTTTCCTTTTCGCCAACATATTCTCCCTTGGGGCGGCTTAAAAAAACGTGGGGCGCTTTGGCATCAAAATCAGATTTTGCATTTGGGCCTACCACGTTAAACTCCTTCAAAACGTACGCCTTTTTATGCTTTATGCTTTCATGGTACGAACGCGATAAAAAAGCCAGCAACACATGGTGGCCGGGCTTCATATCACTAACAATATTGGGGCTGTACGAAGCTGCGTACGGCGCATCATCCATAATAAAGTGAATATGCTGCCCTTTGGCCGAGTTGGCGCACATCTTCTGGTCAGCATCCGGTGTCTGCATGCCCAGCGTGTAATTCTTCACCTCAAATTTAAAAGTATCGCTGCCGGGCTGCAAAGTAGCCGCATTAGCTGGCGAAGTAAGACTTAACTCAGCATCCGGAAAATCGGGCGAGCCTTTTAGTTCATATAGTTTTAAGCCATTCTTCTCCTGCAAAGGCTTTTCGGTTTGAAAAGAAAGCCCTATAAACGCACTTATTATTACAACAGCCATTGCTGTAAATCCATATTTTCTTTTCATGTTATTTTGATTTGCCGGTAAAGTTATCATTATTTCTACTTTTGAATGGTTAAGAATGAGCAAAAGAGTTTTTGTAAAAACAACAACTCCTGTTCAAGGTAAACCGGTAACAACAACAAATGTTTAAACTCAATAAACTTGCCAGCCTGCAAATATTTCAGCAGA
>CAISWS010000091.1 GCA_903889265.1 uncultured Bacteroidota bacterium | reverse complement strand
CTGTATCTCATATTATAGTAGTGAAACATAGGCCTGGTGTTGGGTCGCTCCTGGGCATGGCCGCCATATATTATAGTATAAGTTGACCGAGCCCGACCTGCCAAAAACAGGTGAGCCAATAATTAATTTAAACGGGCACATCAGAAGAGCGACCGGGATTTAGAGGGTGGCGGTGTTATATCATACAGCCAATTGTAAGCATCCTGATAAGTGTCAAATACCCCGCGAAGCGGCAGCCTAACAGTCGGATCGAAGTATTTCATCAATTCGTCGTAGGACCTCTCGATCCGTTTTACGCCGTCTATGCTACCCGCTTTAAGAGCATGAAACTCCTCCTTTCTTGTGCGCTTTTTCGTTGCCATTGCCTGTGATTTTTACTACTGAGTATACCAGATAAAAACGACACCGGGAAGCGGGTAGGTGAAATATTTCCATCCATGCCGCTATTTTAATAACACAAACTTACCCGCCAACCCCGACTTCGCCAGCACTTCTGCATTGGCTTGGTCATAAGCAATCAATACGGATGGAGCACCGGCGCTTTGACCTGGTTCACCGGTGACCCGATGAAACTTCAACCGCCCCTTAAAGAACAGCATGGCGTGTGCTTTGTCCCACACCGATTCAAAAAACATCCTGGTTTCAGTCCTTGCAAATGTGAGTGCAATGCAGTTGCGGTGCCTTGCGCATTTTGCCAACCAGTATTTCGCCTCATCCCCATAAGGCGGGTTGCACCACACCCGGCCTTCCCAAGGTAAAAGCAGTCCGTCCTCTTTTTTAGTGTAGTGCAGTTTAGCCGTGTCCCAGGGCCGGTTCTCGGGCATACATGGATCAAGGTCGAACTCACCAAGGGCTTTTATTATCTGTGGTGGGGTAAGCCATTCATCGGTTCCGCCATCATCTTTCTTCACTCTCTCAAATGTTGTGTTCATTTCTTCCTGTTATTTGGTTCTGGTTAGTATAGCAGAACCGGTTAGAGGTTCTACTGCTTTGATGGAAAATTATTTTTCGGTTATACGGGATCTGGAAACTCTCTTACCATCAGATCAGCCGGTATCTCCTGAATTTTGTCAATCTGTTTAAAAAAGAAGGGCACACCTTTCGCCTTGCAATCATCGCGTAGCTGCTTACCCCAGTCCGTATTAAAAGGTCGTTTATGGGAGCCGGACTCGCCGCCGTTGATAATCCAGTCTACATGATCGAGTAAAACACCATCAGTTTTGCCTTGGTATATTGCCGGTGCCATTAGATCAACCGGTTCCAGTTGCGGCTCGACTGACAGAAATCTCTTGCCCTTCACCTGAGCCAACTGCATAATCAACTGGTTAGCTGTTGCCTGGTCCACCGGTGAGGTGCCGAACATTACATTTTCGGGCGGCTCGGTCTTCCAACTTTCAGGGATGTATTTGTTGATGTTCGATGGTCGCTTTGTGAGCAGCAAGAACAACAGGTTGGGGCTTTGTGGTATCACCTCTTCAAATAACCTGTTGCGCAATGCGTCGGTTTTGTAAGGCCGAGGATTCCCCTTCCAGTCGGTAAGAAGCATCGGCTTCTCAAAAATATCCATCATGGAGCCGATGAAAACGCGGTGGATTTCGCCCGCATCTTTTGCCAATTGCTGAAACCTTGCCAGGTCGCGCCAAACAGATAACACTTCTTTTCGGGATTTGTCGTTGCCCCATACATTGTTGCCCCATCTCTCGGCCCACGACTTCGCGTAGCAGTGATCGCAACCGGCGTGCACGGCAGTGCAACCCCACCACAGGTTAGCGGTGTGATGGCACCATTCAATTTTTGAATCTTTCATAAAATATTCAGGTTTACCGGTTACTACCTGCAACCGTGCCTTGATTAGAGTAGCAGAACCTGGCGACACCTTGTATGCTTTGCCGGAATATTATTTTTCAGTAGCCACTTAAGGAACAGCATACGTAAATAAAAGCGGGCCCACATGAGTGGACCCGCTACTTTGCCTTGAGTGCATTAATGTTTACGAGTTTAATAACACCTCGGCCTCAACACTGAGGTTCTCCAATTTTTGAATTTCGTCCTCGTCTATTTCCTCATTATCGCCTTTAGCGTCAAAAATCGTGACGGATTTGTACTTATCAACCAAGTTTATACTCAGGTGATAAATAACTGTGCTGTTAAATGCCCACCACCAGTTGGGGTATACCGGGTCACCTTCTTCCCAGTCAGTATTACCGAAATCATTAAATCGGTTCAACTGAAAGATACTGTAATCAATTGCCTCCTTTCGGGCATCCGGAAGGTCTTCCTTCAAGAACTTAGTTTTCTCGACTACTGTTTCACCCAAGTGGTTGGTGAATGATTCTACCACCTCGTAATGTGGCTCTTGGATTTCGTTTTGTTCCATAGTTTGTTTTACGGGTTTTTCGGTTACTGCCTGCAACCGGCCCTATGCAGTGTAGCAGGGTAATGCGACACCTGGTATGCTTTACCGGAAGATTAATTTTCGGGTTCGTTGTTACAAGAATTGTAAATAACACAGTGATGCAGACCAACACGAACACTAATTAACCACCTGCCGGCAATTGTAGCACACGTATCAATAAGCACGGCTTACCGTCATAGCCCCGCTTCGCCGGTGCCTCTGCATTAGCCGGACCATTAGCATTTTATAGGTGTCCCTTTATTTGCTTCAGCTTCATTAATAAGTCCCGTTGCGGTTTCCCTCAAATATCTTCCATGGCAATTTTTATATACTAATGAACTCCTGCAAAAGCATAAGCTATCAGGGCGCCCACCGGTATAAATGAACATTTCCAGCATTACACTTTGCCCTCTCAGATTTTCAATAGTTTTAGCTACCGGCTCTGACACCGATACATGATTTGTATCAACCCGCTTACTCAACTGTAAGAGCCTGGATATAGTTTCGTTGAGAAATATAAAATCATCAACGATAGCATTGGTGGTTATATTTATCCGTATGTTGTCTACATGCTGCCCGTAATAAGTAAATTTATTATCCGAAACAAAAAGCGTTGTTGGAACGGAGGGGTATTCAGGCGTAATGTCTATAAATTCATTATTTGGCGACACCCATACCGCATGTCTTTCGGCCTCATAAACTATCGGCCCTTTATGTATCTTCCAGCCATAATGTACGCTTCCGCCGTCATTATTTATTTTGAGAAGCACATTATCGAAGCATTGAAGAACCTTCGAATAACATTCCACTTTAACGGGAATAGTAAGTATTTTTTTTCCTGCTCCGATTTTACTAATGAGTTTTTTTAGATTCTTGTTCATATATGTTAATTAATATTAAGTGGATGTTTTCCCGATCCTGGTAGCTGAAATGATCGAGCTTCAATTTTCTACCTGTGAACCGGTGTCGATGATTATAGAAGTATCGGGCGACACCTGGTATACTTTACCGGAAGATTAATTTTCGGTTCGTTGTTACAATAATTGTGGGTATCGCAGTTAGGCCAGGCCAGTGCGAACGCTGATTAACCAAGCTGCCAGCGATTGTGGCACACGTATAAATGGCATCAAAAGAAAAAGGCAGCCGTTTTCAGGGGCTGCCTTTTCTTTTCAGTATTGCAATTCTTGGGGGAAATCTGCTTGCCAATCTTTCCACAGCTCTCGCCAGCTATTAATTACTGCAAACACACGGGTGCCGGGATGTACGCCATACATATATGTCGACCAGAAAATACCATCGTTTTCATCCGCGAAAACCCCAGCTTCTTTGACCAATCGGGTTAGCTCCTTTCTGTCAGGGTATTCATTATTACCTGTCCACAGCCGCTTCTCCATCTCTTCATAATAATTGCTGGCAACCCTGCTGATTATTTTCCTTTCATCAGAGCTAAATTCATCGAGATCAGCACAGGTAGCTGTGCTGTCCCATATCCATTTCCGTCCGTATACCATTTCCATTTGAAGCCAATGCAAGTGGTCGTCGAATTTTTCGGTTTCCCACTTGGCTTTTTGTTTCTTGAGCCGGTTGAACTCAGCGAACTGAGTAGGAAATTCCGCTTTTATGCGCTCAACAAGTTCTTCATCTGTTTCTGCTACTTCTTTAGTCAGTTCCATCTTTTCAGTTTTTAAGTTGATGAAATAATAAAACACAATATGCCATGATGCCAAAGAACGTTTACCTGTGAAAGGTTACCCATGAT
>CAISWS010000090.1 GCA_903889265.1 uncultured Bacteroidota bacterium | reverse complement strand
GGTATAGTTCTCAAACTGGGTGTTGTTGCTCAATACCCATGCGTAACCCTCCTGGTAATTATTAACGTATGCACCCGTGCCCGCATTCCATAGTTCGTATACATAACTTACCAGTTCGTTATTCAAATCAAATCCCCTGATAATTAAAGCGTAGTTATTCCAGCCGGTGCCGTTCCATACCGTTACAAAGCTTTGGTAGTTATTGCCATTGGCATCAAAGCTGTTGCTCTGCTTGTAAAGGTTTGTCCATGCCGAACCACTCCATATCTGGGTGATTATTTCGGTGGTGTTGTAACCATTATGAATGTAAAGATATTGCGTGTCGTTTTGTAGCGGGTTTCCGCTTTGCACAACAGTAATAGAGTCGTAATTACTTACATTGTAAGTGTAGCTGTATTGAGCCGAGTCAACCCATGCGCCACCACTCCAGTTTTGAATAAGTTGAGTTGTTAAATAATTAATGGTGCTATAGGTATTGGTATACAGGTAGCTATTGCTCCAAACTTTGGTTGCTGTGTCCTCAATTTGCCCGGTAACAGTTAAAGGCGAACCCAGGCCATTGGCTGTGGAGGTAAACTGCCCGCTGGTGTCCCATTTCACATTTTCAAACTCAAAATAGGTGCCACCGGTTTCATATAACGGCGTGGTATCAGCAATAATCTGGCTAAAATAGAATTGGCCCGAGTCGGAGTAAATCCAGTTGCTATCGTTTATGGGGGCGTAGTGCATGTAAGCAATTTCGGCATAAGTTACGTTCCGGCTATTGCCATTCTGGTCCTTTTGTATATCGCCGTGGTTGCTCAAAAAGTATTGATGAAAAGGCACATAGCCAGATTTGGTTTGGGCTGATAACGATAAAACAACAACAGTAACTAAGAGCGACAGTAATATTTTCTTCATTGCTTGATTTTAAACGGTATGTGGCAAAAATAATAAATGCAGGTAGAACGCTTGTTTGTTGTGAATATTTAAAGGTTTGACAACTTTTTAAAAGCTGTCAAACCTGAGGGCTACAGTGTCTGCAAAAATTGCAGTGTATCCACCCCATCCGCATAATCCCAAAGTTCAGGATGTTGCGATTGCCCGAAGGTTACAGATGAAGTTATATCCCATCTATCAGGCTGTGCAGAAACAACGCATTGAATCTTTTCGGCGTTTTGCTTTAGCAGGGTGTTCAGCACCCGTTCATCGTGCCAAAACTGGTAATATAAGGTGGAAATGGGCGATGGAATAGTATCGCTCTCCTGCAACATAATATAGTCGTTAGATAAATGAGGGGTTTTATTCAGCAACAGCAAGGTGCGGTTATAATCGTAATTGTTCATGTACTTGCCGTGCTGGTGCAGCCATTTATATTTTTCAAAATGGAGGAACAAAGCTGTTACATCATACCCCACCGGCACAAATAATTTTGACACATTACGGCACCCGAAGCCGAAATAGAGGAATATGTCATCCGCCATCAGGTCCAGTTGTTCAGGCGTCTCCTCTCCTGTTAATATGGCTATGGCGTTGCGGTTCTTCCTTAAAATTTTAGGGTATTTACGGAAGTAATATTCAAAGTGGCGGTTCGTGTTGTCGCTGCCCGTGGCTATTACGGCATCAAAGTCTTTTAAGGTTTCAACTATTTCTACCTGCTCTTTTGCCGCCGG
>CAISWS010000089.1 GCA_903889265.1 uncultured Bacteroidota bacterium | reverse complement strand
TTTTTTGCCACTAAGCAAGGACTTCTTCGGACCGCCAATTACCCCTCTTATAACAATCAGGATGTGTACATTCTATTTTTTTAGACCCGATTGCCCTGCCCCCCCCCCCTGCGCCTCGCAGGGGATCCCCAAAAATAGTTTACATTCGCCCGTCATTTACGGCTGATTGGCATCTATATAGATGTGCCACTCAATTATTTCCCCCAAACCTTTTGAAAATACGGGTAAGTGGTTATATTTGCGTCCCTTTTTAGCGGAAGGGGTGAGGGGCTATTGGCGGAAGTTAAGGCTGATACCCGTAGCAAGTTTTGGAATAGGGGCATAGTGCAATGGTAGCATACGGGTCTCCAAAACCCTTGATGTCAGTTCGAATCTGGCTGCCCCTGCTTAGGTTTTTTTAGTTGAAGTAGTTTAAAAACAGGAAGATGAACAAGATTACAACATACTTTGAAGAGGCTTACGATGAGCTGATGCATAAAGTGACCTGGCCTACATGGGGCGAGTTACAGGACAGCGCAGTGGTGGTTTTGATTACCGCTGTAATTATCTCGTTTGTAATTTTGGCTATTGATATCACATTTAAAGCAGGCACTACGCAGCTTTACAAAATGATCGTGGGATAATAAAATGGAAGAAAGTAAGAAGATAAGTGTAGTTCGCGTAATCAGCGGACAGGAGCGGAAGATAAGGGACCACATTATGCTGGAAATAAACCGTGCAAAGTGGGATCATATAGTACCTGCTATCCTGGTGCCTACTGAAAAGATTTACACCATTAAAAACGGAAAGAAAACCATTAAGGATAAAACTTTATACCCCGGTTATATCTACATGCAGGTAGATGAGAAAAAAATAACCCAGGAGGTTTGGACAACGGTTAGACAAGTGCATGGTGTATTAGGTTTTTTAGGATTTCTTTCAAGGGCAGAAGAGTTTAAAATGTTGGGTAAAGCCGATGAAATGCTGGATGCCAACGAAACAATGGCAGAACCTTATATCATTAACGAAGACGTGAAGATTATTGACGGGCCTTTCAACGACTTTATAGGCACTATTGAAGAAATAAATGCCGATAAAAAGAAGCTGAAAGTAATTGTAAAAATATTTGGAAGAAGAACACCAGTCGAGGTTGGCTTCGTTCAGGTTGAAAAAATAAGTTAATCCGTTAAGAATGCGTGTCATTCTGAGCGAAGTCTAAGAATAAAAATTAGTTAATCGTCCCTTCGGCTTCGCTCAGGGTGACAAAAAAGAGTTTTAGTTTAAAATAATCTAAGAATAAAATGGCAAAAGAAATTCAAACCTTCATCAAATTGCAGGTAAAAGGTGGTCAGGCAAATCCAGCACCTCCAATTGGTCCGGCACTGGGTTCCAAAGGTGTTAACATCATGGAATTCTGCAAAAGATTTAACGCTGTATCGCAAGACAGAATCGGTAAAGTATTACCAGTGGTTATCACTGTGTATACCGACAAAAGCTTCGACTTCATCGTTAAAACTCCTCCGGTACACGCTTTATTGATGGAATATACCAAAAAGACTGCCGGTTCAGCTGAGCCTAACAGAAAGAAAGTTGGTACCGTTAGCAAAGACATTATTGAGAAGATTGCTAAGGAAAAAATGCCCGACTTAAACTGCTTTACCCTGGAATCAGCCATGAGCATGGTTGCCGGTTCAGCAAAAAGCGCTGGATTTAACGTAGAAGGATACTCGAAGTAATGCTGAATTTTGATTTATGATTGATGAATTAAATACATTCAATCACAAATCAGGATTCGTTAATCATAATTTTTTTATAACCGAGGAAGGGTTCCATTGACCCGCTAAAACCTCAAAAACCAGAAGCAATGAAACTGACCAAAAAAAGAAAGGCCATTGCAGGTAAAGTAGACGCTAACAAGCTATACACCCTGCCTGATGCTGCCAAACTTGTAAAGGAAACAACTACCTGCAAATTCGACGCATCGGTAGACCTTCACATCCAATTGGGTATCGACCCTAAAAAAGCTGATCAGGCCGTACGTGGCACAGCTGCCCTTCCTCACGGAACCGGTAAAACCAAACGCGTATTAGTATTAACCTCACCCGACAAAGAAGAAGATGCAAAGAAAGCCGGTGCTGACTTTGTAGGCCTGGAAGAATTTGTTCAGAAAATTGAACAAGGCTGGACTGATTTTGACGTTGTTATCGCATCGCCAAACGTAATGGCTAAAATAGCGAAGATAGGTAAGATATTAGGCCCACGTAACTTAATGCCAAACCCTAAATCAGGAACTGTTACACCTGAAGTAGGTAAAGCCGTTGAAGAAGTAAAGAAAGGTAAGATTGCCTTCAAAGTTGACAAATTCGGTATCGTTCACACCTCTGTAGGCCGCGTATCTTTCTCGGCACAGCAGATTAACGAAAATGCTGAAACACTGTTGCAGGTACTTGCTAAAATGAAACCAGCTACGGCAAAGGGAGTTTATTTCAAAGGTATCAGCATGGCTTCCACCATGAGCCCTGGTATTGGTGTAGATTCTAAATCCGTTTCCGGCTTAGCATAAGCAGGTAATAATTCTTCATTCTTCAAAACAAGAAATCATGGAAAAGAGTAAAAAAAATCAGGAAATAGCTGACCTTAAAGAAAAATTCAGCAACTCAACATATTTTTATATCACCGATTCTTCAACCTTAACAGTTGAAAAAATCAACAAATTCCGCCGCCTCTGCTTCAATGCGGGTATCGAATACCGCGTGTCTAAAAACACCCTTATCCGTAAGGCACTTGAACAAGTTGGCGAAGGTTACGAAGGTTTGTACCCACTGTTAAATGGCCCTACAGGCGTTATGTTTGCAACCGACGGTGCAACACCTGCCAAGGTTATCAAAGAATTCAGAAAAGACGGCGAAAGGCCAATTCTGAAAGGTGCTTACATTGATGCAAGCATTTTTGTTGGCGACAACCAGTTATCAGTATTAGCCGCTTTAAAGAGCAAGAGCGAATTGCTTGGCGAAATCATTGGCTTGTTACAATCTCCTGCCAAGAACGTTATTGGCGGCTTACAAGCTTCTTCAGGCCAGAAAATCGCTGGTTTGTTAAAGACTTTGGAAGACAGAGCAAACTAAACTCAGTTTACAATACAAATGGAAAAGCCCGGTCGGAAGATTGGGCTTTTTTGTTTTTGGAGAATGTAAATTAATCTTCGCCAAGCATACCTAATGCTAAACGATAAACATCTTCGCTTATCCAAAATTTAGGCTTTGTACGCAGTTCATCAAGTAGCACCTTACCTTCAGATATTATCTTTTTGTCCTTCGCCCTTATTACAATTCCCACTACGCCAATGGTTTTAATGCCCATATTCCTGGCAAGCGAAGTTCCTTTACGTTCATCTATTAATAAAAAATCAGGGGCAATTTCTTTAGCCAGTGCTATAGCCTCGGCTTCTGCATCATCAACTTTAAGACTTAGGTCCGAAACTAAAGTTTCGTTTGTTGGTTTTTGGACAGTTATCCATTGGGCTTGGAGAAACTCATCAACCTCAAAACCTAAAGGTTTAATTCTTTGAACTTCTTCATAAACAATTGGAGGAACAATAACTTCACTAAATAATTTTTGAAGTATATCAAGCCGGTTAATCTTAATAAAGCAAATAAGCGGGGAAGAATCACTTATAATCAGCATCTCGCTCTCTTACCATGTTTTTAAAATCATAATCAAGGTCTTCAATAGTATAATGAACCGGTATTTTTTTAGAGCCGAGTTTTTCCATCATTTCAGATTGGCTGATACTGCAAAAAGATGCCGCCTGGCCAAGCGTAAATATATTGGCACTGTATAGGTACGTGGCAATCTCCACCTTAAATTGCTCTTCGCTTATTCCCGAACGCCGGATATCTTCGTCTGTTATTACAACTGACATTTTATGCTCCTTTTTACAAAATTACTGAATCTTTACTTAGAAATGGTTTGAGCTACGGAATTATCAAGAGTTATAAAGTTTCCGTTGGCTACACTCTGTATAAAAACAATGATATTTTTAGCCCATGTTTAAGTGGCTTGAAAAATATTTCACCTTTAGCCGTACAGAGCGCAACGCGATTATGATGTTGCTGCTCCTCTCCTTCCTGGTGTTTCTGGCACCGGGGATTTACTATTATTTCAGGCCCGTACAACATGCCGATAACTCAAAGTATAAACAGGAAATAGAGGCCTTTGTAAATGGTGGCAACAAAGGGCCTTATGAGGACGATATTACAGATACCATAACGTCATCAAAAGACAGCGCCGGCCGCAAATCAGACAGCACTCAAATAGCATCCAAACTCCTGCTTCGTACTCATTACTTCTATTTCGACCCCAACAAAATTGGCTTAGAAGAATGGGAACGGCTTGGCTTTACCGAAAAACAAGCCCAAAGCATTGAACTCTACAAACAAAAAGGGGGCAAATTCTATCGCGTACAAGACCTGATGCGCCTTTATGTTTTAGACGAAGACCATTACTATAAGTTAAAGCCTTTCGTAAGGATTGATACGGCTGCGCTGCCGAAGAGGAATTATAACCGGTATTAACATGGAAAGAGAAATTAACAACTTAGGACAGTAAGGTTCACTAAGAAATTGTTAAAAGATACCATCAGCAAACCTTCCGCAATAACGTTCTTTTCTAAAAAATTCTTTAAAATCTAAGTGCCTCTTAGTGCCCTAAGTGCCTAAGTGGTTAATTTCCCTCCATATTTCCGCTTTTTCCTGCCAAATTATTTGTGCAAACAGTATAAAATCTTACTTTTGCCGTCCCGATTTCAAATCTGCTTCCACATTGATGAAAACGGTAGTTCTTAAAGGTTTATACAGCAAGGGTTTGTGAGGGCCCTGTTTACAATAAGCCTGGCAGGACAAAAATTATGGTTTAACAATTAAAACTTATAAAAAATGGCAGATCTTAAAGCATTAGCTGAACAACTGGTAAACTTAACAGTAAAAGACGTTCAGGAATTAGCAGGCATTCTTAAAGCTGACTACGGTATCGAACCAGCTGCTGCTGCAGTTGCTGCGGCTCCCGCAGGTGGTGGTGGCGCTGCCGCTGTTGCTGAAAAAACTGAATTCGACGTTATTCTGAAAGCCGCTGGCGCTCAGAAACTGAACGTGGTTAAATTGGTAAAAGACCTTACTGGCCTTGGCTTGAAAGAAGCTAAAGACTTAGTTGACGGTGCTCCAAAACCAGTTAAAGAAAAAGTAGACAAAGCTACAGCTGAAGATATCAAGAAGAAACTTGAAGAAGCTGGTGCTGAAGTTGAAGTTAAGTAATTAACCACTCAGCAAAACGCCTAACGGCGCAAGCAACATATAAAAGCACTTCTCCGCTATGGCAGAGAGGTGCTTTTTTGTTTTATACCCATCTGCCCGAAATCCATCCTGACAAAGTTTTCCAGCCCACCCTACTGTTTCCCGTTGAAAAAAGTAACAACAATTTATTTATTTGTTGAAACATATTGTATTGAGTTCAGTATAACTACCAACAAGTATCGCACAAAGCAGGCGTTTTACCTTAAACGGAATCCCCCTAAAACAACTGCCGGCAACATCCCCAGGATACTTCAATAAAAACTACCCCTTGTTTTGGTTCTCAGGTTACCTGGTGGCATAACTGCGCTTTTTGGCTCTGCCTTGCCCAACGGATTCCCGGAAACCCTTGTGGTAACAATTATATCCCTGCATCAACAAATATTGGGTTGGAGTTTATGTCATACTAATGAAATTTGAAATGAAGAAGATACTTATCACAATTACAATTTTAGCAACATACCTTGCCATTATTGCGCAAGTGCCACAGGCTATGAATTACCAGGCCGTGGTGCGAAACGGCGCCGGAGAACCCGTGCCGGCCAATACTACAGTTATTTTCCGCTTTCAGGTGCATGAAGCTTCAGCCACAGGGCCTGTAGTATTTACCGAGTACGATACTACCCTTACAAATTCTTTTGGCTTAGTGGCCCTTAAAATTGGCCAGTCGGCCAACCTGGGCTCGGTTAACTGGGCTACGGCAGCAAAGTATTTACAAGTTGAAACAGACATTAATAAAACAGGGACTTTTACTGATATGGGCGCCAGCGAATTGCTGAGCGTGCCTTACGCATTATATGCAGTTAAAGCAGGGGCCATATCTGCCAAACCGGAAACATCTTTTGAGAACGGCTGCACTTTAAACGGAATTACCGGGCCAACAGGGCCTACCGGCCCACAAGGCATACCGGGCTTGCCGGGTTTAAATGGTCTTAATGGAAAGTCCGGTGCTTGCGGGGCTACTGGTGCAGCAGGTATAAATGGAACACAAGGGCCAACCGGACCACAAGGTATTGAAGGCGCTTATGGTAAAATGGGCCCTATGGGCATGCAAGGTATCCAGGGCCATACAGGAAACAACGGACAAAACGGAGCAACAGGTCCTCAAGGGCCTCAGGGAGCAGCCGGTATAAACGGGCACGATGGTGCAACCGGAGCACAGGGGCCACAAGGCATACAAGGCCCCACCGGCGCTAACGGACTAAACGGAGCAACCGGGGCACAAGGCCCTAAAGGTTTGCAGGGATTAACAGGTGCACAAGGACCGCAGGGCTTACAAGGCCCCGCTGGCATCAACGGGCAAAACGGTGCAACTGGCCCACAAGGCCCGCAAGGATTAACCGGCGCACAAGGCCCACAGGGAATATCGGGTACCAACGGACATGATGGAGCAACCGGTGCACAAGGGCCACAAGGCTTACAAGGCCCCGCAGGCATTAACGGACAAAACGGTGCTACCGGCCCACAAGGCCCGCAGGGAATACAAGGCCCCACAGGAATTAACGGACAAAATGGTGCAACTGGTCCGCAAGGCCCTGCTGGTGCCAACGGAACCAATGGCGCGCAGGGGCCACAAGGTATAACCGGACCACAGGGAATGCAGGGTATACAAGGCTTAACCGGCGCGCAAGGCCCTATGGGCTATACAAACGGGTGGTTATTACAGGGTAATTCGGGCACCAACCCTGCCCTCAACTTTATTGGAACTACAGATAGCGTTACCCTTACTTTTAAAGTAGCCAACCAAACCGCAGGTAAACTGGATTTTGCAAATAACAGCACCTCATATGGTTATCAGTCGGCTAATAGTTTGTCTACCGGCGCAGCCAGTACCTATATTGGTTATCAATCGGGCTACAGCAATACTACAGGTTATTTTAATACAGCTATAGGCAGCCTTTCGTTGTTACAAAATACAGTTGGTGTGCAAAATAC
>CAISWS010000088.1 GCA_903889265.1 uncultured Bacteroidota bacterium | reverse complement strand
GAGAGGCTTTGTACCCTTATAGTTTACTGTGGTTTGGTCTCATACAGCGTTTCTTTCTTTTGGCTAAGCATGAATCATTTTCTTAACGGAAATAGCTTAGAGGCCGGATGTAAATACCGCCGAAATATCAGCACTGGCGAAAAACTACCAATTGGCTAAATGCATGATAATATTAGCTTCAATTGTTTTAAAACAGTAGATGAAATTGTGTAGTATTAAAAATGGAGAAATCGGTTTTCAGATTTAAGCAATTTAGTGTGGCGCATGATAAATGTGCTATGAAGGTGAATACTGATGGGGTGTTGCTTGGTGCGTGGAAGGATGTAAGCGAAGCACGGCGTATACTGGATGTTGGAACCGGGACGGGGGTAATAGCTTTAATGATGGCGCAAAAGAATGCTGTTGCCGAAATACATGCTATAGACATTGATAAAGACGCTTACCTGCAGGCGAGGAAAAATTTTGAAAATAGTGTGTGGAGCAATCGGTTGACTTCAATACATTCTTCGTTGCAGGATTTTAATCCGGAATTGAAGTATGACGTTATTATTTCGAACCCGCCTTATTTTATTGATGACTTTAAAACGGCCAGCTATAGAAGAAACGTTGCGAAACACACGGTGGCTTTAAGCTACGAAGAATTGCTATCGGGCATTAGCCGGTTGCTAGGTGAAAACGGGAAGGCTTTAGTGGTACTGCCGGTGTTTAATTTCGCTACGTTTCAGGAAATAGCGGGTGAAAATAATTTGTTTATAACTGAGATGTTGGAGGTTACTGCCGTTGCGGGTAAAGTGCCTTACCTGCTGTTATTACAACTAGAGCATGCCGAAAAAGAGATTTTAAAAAGCAGCCTTACTATTCAGAACTCCAAGGAGAATTTTACAGATGAGTATAAGAAGCTGACAAAGGATTTTTATTTGAAATTCTAGAGCGGTGTGATGAATCCTTTCGTGATTTGCCTTCTGTTTAGCTGCGCAACATACCGGTGGATACTTACAGGCAGACTTCCGGGAAAGTAATCCCAGAACAGGTATCGCACGGAGAAAATACAGAGTTAACAGCCGGGTAATAAAAAACTATGAAATGCATTTTCGATATTTTCGGAAGAGGCCTAATATCAACGGATGATTTTTTTCAACGTAACATTTATGGTGTATATGCGTTTATAATGCACAACTGTTTAGTAAAATAGTTGTGTCGTTCTTTCAAAATAAAAAATGCATTAACCGCAAAATGATGAATGCATTTGCCACAAAATAGTTGATACCACCGGTTATTGAATTTTATGAACGGATGTTTATGCACATTGCTGTGCAACTGATTTTTGATGAAATAACGTGAATATATGCACCGGTGGAACCCGCTGCTGCAAATAGTTTCAGCGTTTTGTGAAGTTAAAGGTGCAGAATGATGATAACTAAGCGGATGTTTTTAATAGTGGACAAAATAAATCGGACGTGGAGTTGTTTAGTTAGTAAAAGCATAAAGGTGTGTGGTAAATTAAATATTTTACACCCTGTTACGTTGAATGTATGTGCATTGAATTTTTTTAATGCACAATATTTAAAGTAAAAGCGGAAACCGAAAAGCTATAACAGAGTAGGTACCCGGGTAACCGAAAACGGGATTAAAAGAGTAGGTAAAAATTACTATTTATGGCTACCAAGAAAAAGGCAGTAAAAAAAGCAGCAGCTAAGAAAGCTCCTGTAAAGAAAGCAGTTGCTAAGAAAGCTCCTGTAAAAAAAGCAGCAGCTAAAAAAGCTCCTGTAAAGAAAGCAGCAGCAAAGAAAGCTCGCTAGAAGCATAGCGCCGTTCTGCGGCGCAATTGCTTATGTATATACTATGCAATGCAACCACCCGATGGTTCGCATTGCATAGTTTTACAAAAATTAAAGCGGCCTTATCCTCTTATGCCGCACTTTCCGGTTAAATTCTAAAGACCCTCTATCTTTTTTCAATCCCTGCTGATAGCCATTATGCTATAATGGTTCTTTTTGCAGTCAGGGTTTATTCGAGGCCGGCATTTTATAAGTCCATTCTTTCCGGAGCGTCAATAAATACATATATTTCGTTGAAATTTATTTCGGTTACCCGGAGCAACTTATACCCCTTTTTGTGTTGAACAGGAGAATGATCAGATTTACTATAGCTGTTATTGCAGTTAACCTGTGGTGTATAAGGTGTTTGGCGGGTATGGCAGCAAGAGGTGAGGGTGACAGGATATTTACTGACAGCGCGCAGGACAGGCACCTTATTTTTCATCATCACTTTGATGCTGGCGTTATTTGCAGAGTAGGGCGCGACCGGGTTCGCACTTATGATGATTATGACCACCTTACCTCAACGGCTGACAATTATATTTTAGGGGAGTATTCGAGATTTCTGGCTTTGCGTGTGGCGCATGGGGTTGGGCTTAAAAGAAACTGTGAGGCTGGCATTACTTATGGGGCGGATATTTATTATCAGCCGCATGATGTAAGGGCTTTTGTGCCGCTTATGCTGCATGTGCTGAATAATACGAGGTTAACGAAAAAACTTGCGTTACTATTTGTTGAGCGTGCCGGTTATGCTTTTTATTTACGCAGTAAGAATACAGATGTGTTTTTGAAATATCCGGGCGTTGAAGGTGGTTTTACTTCCGAAACGCTGGCAGGGCTTAGTATAAAAACATCGAAAAGAAATTACCTGCAGATTTTACTTGGCTACCGGTTTCAGCATATTTACAGTAAGGCGGTTTTTTATCCTGACCAGACTTTAATTCAGCAAGGGGGCGTATATGCTATGCTACCGGCGAAAATAACTGAGATATCCAACGGGCTATATCACTTTATTTATTTAAGCGTGGGAGTTCCTTTTTAATTATGAGAAAGGCGGCGATTATATTTTTGTTTATGGCGTTGTTGCCTTTACATGGCTGCAAAAAGGAAGATGCCATAAACCCAAGGCACACAGGCGAGTTATATCTTGATCACTCGACTGATATTGCTGTAGCATTACAGGGCATACAGAATGCGGATAATAGCTTATGGCAGAGAGCAGGGTGGTGGAACTCGGCGAATATTATGGAGGCCATGATAGATTACAGTAAAAATTCGGGGGCCGACCTTTCGGGTATGTGCCGGCAGATATACAGCGCTAACCAATACTTTGAAGGTGGTGACTTTAAGAACCGCACTTATGATGATTGTGGTTGGTGGGCTTTGGCATGGATTAAAGCATACGACCAGTATGGAGATGCGCGGTACCTGCAAACGGCGGAGGATATTTTTGCCTATATGGTTGCCGGTGGCTGGGACAATAAATGTAACGGTGGTATGGCCTGGCAGAATATTGACCGGTATAAAAATGCTATTACCAATGAATTGTTTATTCTGCTGGCGGCGCGGCTGGCAAGCAGGCAAAGCACCATTTGGCAAAGGGCGTATTATCTTGACTGGGCTTTAAAAGGATGGAACTGGTTAAGCCAAAGCGGGATGATGAATGGCGATTATCTTTTTAATGATGGGTTGGATAAAAACTGCAACAATAATGGCGCCAATGCCTGGACCTATAACCAGGGCGTAATACTTGCCGGGCTAAAAGATATTTACCTGCTTACCTCTAACCCTCAATATTTACAAAGCGCGCGGCAAATGGCTATGGCGAGTATGGTAAAGCTAAGCGATGCTGATAGTATTCTTACTGAGCCGTGCCCGAGGCAAAACTTTGTACCGGATGCGGGACAGTTTAAGGGGCCTTATATTAAGTTTCTTTCGGAATTAAATACGGTGTTGAAGGACACGGTGATTAAGCAATATATAGTGCATAATGCCGCAGTTGCCTGGAGTAATGCACAAAACAATCAGCACCTTTTTGATGGTTATTGGCAAGGGCCTTATGAAAACTGGCAGGGCTCGACTACCGGTGTTGCTTTGGATTTGATGAATGCGGCTACAGTTGAAATGCGGCAGTAGGACTTTTAGCGTTGAGCAAAGAACTTCTTTAGATATTTTCGGTTGATTGGGCAAGCTTTTACTTTTTTGTCTTGACACAAAAAAGTAACAAAAAAAGTCAAGGCTGCGCAGCTATTTCCTAAAAAGCATTCTCCGCGCAGGAAATAAACGAACTCGACGCACCGGTGGCTCTTATAGCTGGCAGTACGGCTATCGGCTGTTATAGTTTACTACCGGTTGGTCTCATACAGCGTTTCTTTCTTTTGGCTATGCATGAATGCTTTTCTTAACGGAAATTTCTGCGACGCCCCAGAAAAGATGCCCAAGCCATCTATTTAGATTTATTCTTTCTGCTCCTGCTGATTTCGTATAAAACGATTCCGGCGCTGACGGAAACATTTAATGATTCGGTTTGCCCTGCCATGGGTATCATGATGCGTTCATCGCAGAGTTTCATTATTTCGGCTGAAATGCCATCGCCTTCAGAGCCTAATACAATGGCGCAGGGTTCGGTGAAATCAACTTTGCTGATGTCGGTGGCTTTGTGCTTATCGGTGCCGAAAACTTTAATGCCGTTTACCTTTAAGTATTTTATGGCTGTTACCAGGCTTTTTTCGCGGCATACCAGAATGTTGTTGAGCGCACCGGCGCTGGTTTTCATGGCTTCGGCATTTATCTGGGCCGAGCCTTGTGCGGGGACTACAAGTGCATGAGCGCCCAGACACTCTGCTGACCGTGCAATGGCCCCGAAGTTACCTACATCAGTAACCCCATCCAGTATAACCAGCAGGGGCGTTTCGGCTTTGGCGTAGGTTTGGTGCAGCACATCATCAAGGCTATAGTAATCAATGATGGAAAGAAAACCGATAACGCCCTGGTGGTTGGCTTCGCGGTGTTTTGAATATTTCTGGGCTACGCTTTCCAGCTTTTCTTTGGGCACGTTTTGGATAGGCGTATCTACGTCTTTGGCCATTTTGTAGATTTCGCGCATCTCATCTCCGGTAATGTTTTTCAACACCAGGATTTTATCAAAGCGCTTACCTGCTTTTAAAGCTTCAATAATTGGCTTGCGCCCGAAAATGCAAAAGTGTTTATCGTCTGCCATATATGAAGCCAAAAATAATTGATACCGGGAGATTATGAGGTTTTTGGGAATACATTTGTTGCCCGAGAGCGGGAACGCAGCGATCGGGAAGCTTCGCAAGTGATACTTAAAGCCGAATTAATATTTCCTGCTCAAGTACCTTTTTATGGGCATGAAGCAAAGTCAACAATGCTTTAATATTTTCCTCCTCTACCAATTCGGGGCCTGGGCCGCGTTTAAATTGCTTATTGTAAAGCTCATGATTGCCATAATCTGAAAGCAATTGCTTAATGCTATCGGGAATGAAAAACGAAGCGCTGTTTCCCAAATGCTTTTTGTATTCGTTCAAATAAATGTTGATGCCTTCAAAGTCGAAATCGCCAAAGTGGAGGTAAGGATTGGGGATGGTTGTGAGCCATTTTACCAGGTCTTTGCTTTGGGGATAGCGCGATACGAACAGGGGTTGGATATCTTTAAAATATGCCTGTTGTTTTTCAATGTACCGGAAGTTTTCGGGGTTTTCTATGCCTACTATGGTAACCTGCGGCGGGGGAATGAAGTTTTCGAAATCGTAAATAAAAGTAAAAGTGCCTGTGGCCGGATGTATTACCAGTGGTTGCTTATTTAAAGTTACCTGGATGGGTGCATAACAGTTTACCAGAAAGCCTTTAAACGTGCGTATGGATTTGAATTTAGAATCGGAGGCGATTTCGATGGCCTGGCTGCGGGTTAGTTCTTCATCGTTGTAACCGGTTATGTAAGTGGAAATATCAGCAATGCCAAAATGATTTTGGATATAGCCTGCAAGTGCGCTAAGGTTATTTACATATAGCACAGCTTTGGTGCGTCCCTGCAATTTCCGCAAAATTATTCCTTCAGCAATCATCCCTTCAATCAGTGGGCTTTTTAGCTGGCTTTGCGGGATGGTTTCGCCCTGCGCCAGCGCTTTAAGTGCAACTGCTATTTTGAAAGGTAATTTCATGCGTGGTTGGTAAGAATGCGTTTTACGCGGGTAAAGCTTTTATCGTCTTTCTCTAACTTGTAAATGTGTTTGTAGTTAACTGCATTGTTTTCAGTTGGGGAGCCATTGATAAGGTAAATGTTTCTATCGTTGGCAAATTGCAGTATGCCTTTTACGTTGTTGGGGTGCAGCTTGCCAATTTCATCCATCATACAATGCAGGCGGAAATCTTTAAAGCGCTTGGATGCACCTTCTTTAAATACATTCAGCAGCATAATGTTTACCATGGCCTTTACCAATATATCGGTACCTTCGGAGCCCACGTTAGATAATTTTTCAACCCAACCGGTATCGTTCTGATTTTCCACCACGCGGAACTTCAGCTCAAACGAATCGGAAAGTGAAATATGGTCGCGCTTAAAATCTACAATCTCTTTCAGCAGCTGTTTCAGCAACTCAATTGCCTGCTTGTTTTTTGATTCGTGCCCGTCCGAGGTAAACAGGTTTGATGCACCCAGGTCGAAGCTGTGTTCATCGTTGAAGGTTTTTATTTTAATGAGTAGCTGAACAATTTTATTGGCACTTTCATCAATGTTCAGCTCTATCTTTTTTATAGCTCCCACAAAGTTTTTGCGCTCAAAATCGTTGTTGATTTGGGTGATAATTTTCTTTATCTCGCCAGACTTGGATACCAGGTTGGTTGTTTCGTGACCGATTGACCGAATTACGCTGGAGTATTGCTCGTTGGTTCTTTTCTCGTACTCCGAAATTTTAGCCTCTTCCATAAAGTTCCGCAGTTCATCAGCGAACTGAAGGAATTGTTCGGTTTCGGTAAAAATGGTTTTGAATTTGAAGATGTTCTGAGCAGAGAAGTAACTGGTAAATTTGTTGATAGCTGCCTTTAAATCTGCTAACCTATTACCACTGGTGGCGTGGCTTTGTATCAGCTCCATAATTAATTCGGAAGCGGATTTGGATATTTTATTTTTCTCCTTCACTTCCTTGTGTGCGTCGGGTATCAACATCCACGAATCTGTGAGCGTGAATTTTTCAAAGGCATCAATATCACGCTTTATTTCTTCCAGCTATTGTTCAATGCCTTTAATAGTATCGTTAACCGTTTTTAGGGACTTCTGAATTTCGTCTTTGCGGGCCTGGTATTTTTGTGTTTCAATAGCCAGTTGCTGTTCCAGCAATTGTTTTTGTGTTTTGTTTTCTTCAACCTTATCAAAAAGTTCGCGTTTATCTTTTTGATACTCAGCTACCTTGTCCCTGTTTTTATCAATAAAAATCAGTTCTTCTTTAATGGTGGTGAGTTGCTGGTTAACGGCTTCAATTCTTTTGGTGTCGGCGCCCTTTGCTGATAATTCGCTTTTTTGCTTGCTGAGCAAGCCGTTTTTATGTTCCTGGTGGCTGCTGATTTTTTCAAGTATAGCCGCGTCAATCAACGCCAGAGATTCTGTTAGCACCAGGCGTTCAGCTTTAATCCGGTTATCGATTTCTTTCTCTTTGGCTTTTATCTTTTTCTTTTGTTCTTCCTCAACTTTTGCAAGTTCGGCCCTTGCCTCAACTTCATTCTTTTCGGCTTTGTGAATGGACACATCGATATCTGCCAGTGCCTGTAGCTTTTCGGCTTTCCCCCGGGCAGCGTAATCGCTTAATGCAAGGGTGGTTTGGTTGATGTGGTTATGGGTAACACTGTGGAAGTATTCCTGCTCCTGTATAGTATCTTTTGTCTGATTTATTTTAGACTGATATTTCTTTCTCAGCTTTTCGCCTTCAGCGGCGTGGTTATCAATCAGTTCGTTTTGTTCTTTTCTTAGTTTATCAACCAGTTTGGCCAACCCGGATTTTTCATCTTCATAATCGGCCAGCGTTTTTACCTTTTTGTTGATTTGCTCAAGGTTTAGTGTAATGCCATAAAACGAGCCTTCTGGTTTTTTAGATAGCTGCGGTGATAAGTTATTTTGAAACAGCAATTCCTCATCTATTACCTTACCAACAGTTTCGGCCCATTGGGGATGTTGTTCATCCAGCCAGCCGTACAAAGAGTTTTTGTTATTGGCAATTTTGGTTTCAATAACAGCAATGCCGGCCAGATGTGTTTTTATTTTTTCGTCCAGTTTTTCGTTCTGGTTCTGGAATGTTTCCTGCTTTCTTTCAATCTCGCTGTTCCACTGCTTTTGCAGCATTTCAATTTCGGCCTTCAGCAATTTTATCTGACTGGTGGCCTTTAATAGATTGGTGTTATGCTCGCGTAAATCGTTGTTCAGGTTTTCAAGCTCCTCATCGTAATACCGGCGATGTTTAATGCCCTCTTTCGTAATTTTTAAAGCTTGCGTTTCTTCACCACGTGTAGCAACCTGCTCCCTGGCAGCCTGTATCTCAACTTTAAACTGCTCGTTTATTTCATTTACCTGTTTATCGCTCTGTAGCCTTAAATCATTTTGAAAGTTTTGAAAAGCATTATTCAATTCAATCTTTTCGTTGCCTTTGGTGTTTTTGTATTCCACCAGCTGGCTTTCAATTTCTTTAATTAAGGCCTCGTATTTTTTAGTGATGTCTTTATACTGTGCCGATAAAATTTCACGTTCAGCCAACAGGTTTTTTTCTTCTGCTTCGTGTTCAGTTTTTTTTGCTACACGGGTTATGATGTTTTTGATGTTAATGCGCTCGTATTCGTCGGCGCGCTTTTTGGCGGTTTTAATGTCGTTATCGAATATGCTTATTTTGTTACGTTTTTCGGCTTCTTTTTCTTTATAAGCATCCAATGCTTTATCCAGTTTTTCAATAATCAGCTGTTTGGCAGCTTCTTCTTTATCGAGCTTATCTTTCAGTTTAGGCTGATTATCCAAACCGTGCTGATGTGCCCAGGCGAGGTAACCGGTAAGGGTAACTTTTTCGCGCTCCAGTGTTTTATACTGGCTTAGCAACAGGGCTACGGTATCGGCCTGTTTTGTTACTGATGGTAGTTTGAATTGCTTAATGTCGTTAAGCTGTGTTTCAAATCCTTTCAAGTGGTGCGTGTAATTGTTGAGTTCAATCTGTATGTCCTCTTCGTTGAGGGACATGATGATGGTTTGTTTTATAAACTCGGCATCCAATTTTGAGTTGAGCAATACGTTTTGTATGGTGCGGGGTATGTTCTGATACTGTTTGCTTTCAAGCAGGGCGTATTTTTTAAGCGCATTGTTTTTGCCATCGGTATTGCCATACAGAATGTCTTTATACTCTTCGTACCGGTCAATTTTGTTGGAGTATTTTATTTTTCCGGCATCCAGTATGGCGCGGGTTTGGTCCCAGCTATCGAAAACACTTTGGTCGGCACCTACAAAATATTTTTGATTGTAAGCACCATCAAAAAACCGGAAAGACACGCGGCCCTGGGATTTAAAAGAAATGATGCAAAAAGGGCCGGCTTCCGTATTTACCTCATACACCACATATGAATTGGCGTATGGGAAATAATATTCGGCATAGTTTTTCTTTTCCCTGGCTATGCCCAGCTTTTGGGTATCGGCATTGTAGAAAAACAGGATGGACCTGAGCAAAGTACTTTTGCCCACGCCCTGTGTACCTATTAAATGTACATTGCCATCCAGGTTCACTTCGGCGTACTTAATAGTAGCGCTATTTATAAAAACAACTTTATTGAGGTATCTCATTTTGAACTTCTTCGGGTATATTAATCTTTAAAATCAACTGCTCGAGATAATGAAACGATGAAAGGACTTTGTACTGGCTTGATATTTCGTTTTCAAGTTCAACAAACCCTTCCCGTTCCAGCATATCCAGCATTTTTTGTGTGCTTGCGGCAATGGTGTCTTCTTTGGTATATCTTCTTAATCCGTCGGTTTTGTTTTTCAATACGGCATCTATTTGCACTCGCACGAGGATATCGGAGGGTGTAAAACGGAAGCCGGCGGCAAATGCGCTATCAAAAGTTTTCAGGAAGTCGAGGATATCAATCCATTTGTAGGCGGCTTCTATTTTCTTTTCCAGGTCGGCTTTTAATTCGCGGGGGCGGGAGAAGTAATAGTATTCATCGCCCTTCTCCAGCGTAAAATTGATGGCTTCAAAATATTCGTGCAGTAGTTCAAAGTTATCGTCAATTACATCGTATAAACGCCTGACTGTATCGGCTGAGTGGTTGGAGCAAATGAATTGTCCCCTGCTGAGCGTATCGAATATATCACCTGTTTGTTTTGGAATTTCCATAGTTTATTTTGGATATACAATTGCGTATTCGAATGATTCGTATTGCTGAAAACTATCTCTAACATCCAACTCGTTTTCGTAGATGGATAGCGTTTGGCAAAAGATGGTGAGCTTTTCTTCAAAGCTTACTTCGCGCTGGTACCGGTAATTCATGATGAAATCAAAAAGGTGATTGCCTGATGCGTTGAAGCTGTTATACAATTCGTTCAGGTTAATAAATACTTCCACTTCGGTGTTTACTTCCAAATGGCCGGTTTCAAGGGCAGCGGCAACGGGCAAACGCAGTTTTTTTCCGCCTTTTAGCTGCTTGCTCACTTTTAAAATGCTCTCGTAAGAGGCATCGCTGTGCAGCTGCTCTAAAGATAGTTTAAGCGGATAGGCCGGGCGGGTTTCGAAAAACACATCGCGGGTTTGGCCTATCACATCCACAAAATTGGTTTTGCCTTTCAGCTCAAACTGGTCTTTCAGATACTTAACCTGGCGGAGCTGCTCCAGCAATTTGCTTTGAAATTTTATCTGGTTTAAAAACTCAATAATCTGTTTTTGAATTTCAATCAGGTTATGGCGGCTGTCCATTAGCTGCAACCTCAGCACATTGGTTATCTGTTTTAGTTCTTCATCCACAGCGGTGCGGAAGAAGGTGAGTTCATCGGCAGATACTAATTGATCGGTTTGTTCTATCAGGGAACTTATATCCTGCCTTTTGCGGTCGTAGTTTTCGAGCTTGGCGATTTTTATTTTGTAGCTGGGCTCGGTTTTAAAGGTGTTGTCAATGTTACGGTTCAGGTCGACAATATTGCGCAGGGTTATGCGACCTATTTTGCGCAGGGAAGATTTGATGGATTTAAGATAGGTGTATTGGCGGGTATCGCTGGTTTCCTGTAAGTAATAGTTGATGTTTTGCTTTATCTCCTTAATGTTTTCGTTGATGTAGCTGGTGTTAATCTCTTCATTCACCTGCAATATCTGTTCAAAAAAATCAAGGTATTGTTCATCTATATCCAGGTATAAACCATTCTGGCGGATAATGCCTTTGCTCTTCAGCGTTTCAATAGCATCTTCATCCAATAGCTCGAGCGCCTGTTCGAACTTGTACGCAAAAAGCTTGCGTTTTTCAAACATCTCTGTTAACAGGTCTTTCGACCTGTAAAGGGTATTAATAAGCTCTTTTACAGAGTGAACTGCTAACATTTAGCTGGAGGTTAAAATTTAGTTTGGAGGGCGAAAATATACAAAGCGGGGTAAATGGGGATAGTATCTTTTGCAGACAACTTACCCCTCCCACTGAAGCAGCGGGACAAGCTGTGCTAAGGACATCCCCTCGCTTTGAAAAAAAGCGAGGGGACAGTCAATTATTCCGTATCTCAAAAGCGGCTTGGATGATTTATCGAAGAAGTCTAATCTCTCAGGTCCAACGATTTCTTTTCTAGCGCAACTGATGAAAAAGTGTAAACCAATTTAAGCGGGTTAAATTTTATTCTATTGATTTCCAATTTATTGCAAATGCATTTAGGTTTACACTTTTTTGTTAAAATAAGGTAATGTAAACACTCAACATGTTGAATTACATGCAGTTGCATTTTTTAAATGCTCAAAAAGTGTAAACAGGTGTAAACCCAGTGGGTTTAAAGCATTTTTTTTTGGGCCAGGTGGCGGTTGTTGCGGCCCAAATTCAGCGCGCAAAATCTTGCGCTCCTACCGCTAGCACTGGAAATAAAAAAGCCCCTCCGCATTTGCGAAAGGGCTGTATAAAATCAGTTTTTAAATCTTACTGCGGTTGTCCGGGTCCGGGGCGTCCCTGGCCGGGTTGTGCTCTTACGAATGCCATGCGGTAGTCGTTGAAGTCTTTATCAATTTTTGCGGCAAATTCGGCATCGTCATATTTTTTTGCGGCAAGGTTCAGTTCCTGCATGGTGTATAGTTGCTCGCGCACTTCGTGGCGCTCAGTAAAGTAACCTTGCTGCAACTGGCCCAGGTAAGCCATATCGCCTTCCTCGCGGGCCTGGGTCATTACGTATTCGTAAACTATTTTGTAGTAGTCCAGTTCGTCTTTAGCCTTGGCCATCATTTCAAGTAACAGTTTATGGCCTTTTTCTTTTTCGCCAGAGCGGTAATAACACTCAGGGTAGGTGTAATCAAATACCGAGTGAGGAACCCTGTCGGCAGGAAGTTCATCGAGCGAGTAATCAATTACCTGTGCTGCTTTTACGCGGTCTTCTTTTGCAGTAGCAGAATCTCCTGTGGCCGCTTCGCGGTCGGCTTTATCCAATAAGGTTTCTGCCAGGTGTCCGAGATTGCCGCGCAGGTTTACCGTCATACGCAGGATGTTTTCATCCAGGTAAACATTTTTGTTTTCCTTAATGCCACCGAATTTGAATTTATGCATCATATTATCATACATAGCATCCAAACGCACCGGTGCACTGTATGGCGAACCGGTAGGGTTCAGCTTAGGCACAATGCGGTAAGTAAGGCCTTCCAGCTGGAAGTATTTACTCATACCCAGGTATGCTTCTGAGGGAACCGATACTGCAAAATAAATAGGGCGTTCCATCAGGTTATTGGCAACAATATCCAGGGTGATCAGGTCGTTTTTCAGTAACCGGCCGTTGTCAATTGTCCAGTCTATGCGGCTTAACAATTTGTCGTTATCAGCAGGGTCAACCATGTTCATTTTTCTGGCAAGAGCTGTATCAATATCCATATAAAAATGGCGGGTAGGCAGGTAGTTTTCCTTTTCGCCGCTCTGATACATCACTTTGTCGCGGTCTGCTTCACTTGCAATGAATTTCATAACGCGTTTCAGTTCAATGGCAGCTCCTTCGGGCACCCCAGGGGCCGATTTATAACTAACCATATCCCGTTTGCTTCCTTCCAGTTGTTCTTTGGTGAAAGTTAGTTTTAAAGGTTCGGCATCGTTCATTTTGTAGCGTAACTGGTCGATATACCAATCCACCCCTGCCAGCGACAGGTTAATGATGCGGATATCCTGACGGATACCATTAACTTCCTGTGCACACCATAAAGGATAAGTATCGTTATCGCCTTCAGTAAATAAAATTGCGTTTGGCGCGCAACTTTGCAGGTAATCAATAGCGCAATCAAGGGCGGTTGTACGGCCGCTGCGGTTGTGGTCGTCCCATCCCTGGCTGCCCATTAAAAACGGAGCCACAGCGCATAAAAGCACTACACCCACTGAGGCCGGCACCTCAGGGAACTTAAACCGCTTGACCAGCAATTGTATAAATGCAATAACCCCGAATCCCAGCCATATGGTATACACTGCATACGAGCAGGCTGTAGAGTAATCACGCTCGCGCGGTTCAATAGGTGGTTCGTTCTGGAATATAATTTGTGCAAGGCCTGTGGTGAAGAAGAAAACACCAATAAGCCAGAATGTTTTTTCGTCTTTAAAGAATGTAAAGATAAGGCCTGCCAAACCCAGCAGGAACGGAATCATATAAAATTTGTTACGGGCTTTATTATGCAACTGGCTTTGAGGCAGGTGCTCCTGTGGCCAATCCGGTGTAAAGAAGCGGTGGCTGTTATCAATAAACGGAATGCCTGATAACCAGCGGCCGTTATCGTTGGCGTAAGTTCCCTGGTTATCGTCCTGGCGGCCGGTAAAATTCCACATAAAGTAGCGGAAATACATAAAGCCCACCTGGTATTTAAGGAAGAAACGGATGTTATCGCCCCAGCTTATTTTATCTTTTACGTAAAAGTCGCTTCCGCCTTTTTTGTTGAGTGAAGCGGCATATTCATCGGCCTGCCTTTTTTGAGAAGGAGGGAAGGTTTGTACTACCTCGCGGCTTTCGCGGTTAACCACGTTGTATTCAGGACTGAGCCAGGCGCGGTAAGCTTCAATTTTGCCACCTTCCTGCCAGAAACCCATCCGCGGGAAAAACATTTTAGCATCATCACGGAACTTATAATCAGCCTGTTTAGGGCCTACATCCTGATACTTGCCTGCCTTTTCATCTTTAGCATAACGCTCGCCTGCTTTGGTGTAGTCAATTATATCCGAGCGCTGGTCGATATTATATGCCGGGCCGAATAATAAAGGACGTGAGCCGTACTGATCGCGGTCAACATAAGATTGAAGCGTAAAAGGGTCAACCGGGCGGTTCATATTAATAGGCGGATTGGCAATGGCACGGATAGGAACCATTAAATACGAGGAGTAGCCGATGTAAGAAAACGCAATACCCAATACTGCCAGGTTAAAATACCTGCGCACCTCGTAACCGTACCTATCAGACAGGAATAAGCCTATTGGGAAAAGAAGGCGTATAAATTTAGCAGGCAGGTCGTCGTCAATAATAAATCCGATGATTACATATACTATACTTACTGCCAGAGCTATGCGGTAATCGTTCTGGCTGCCGCTATGTGTGTAGCGCAGTACCAATACTATTACCAGTAATATGAGCAGCGAACCAAACACCACGCCACTGTTAAACGGCAAGTTCAGGGTGTTTACAAAGAAAAGGTCCATGCTGGAGAAATATGATAAAGTATAAGAGATGATATACTTCATATAAAGCCCTATCAGGAAGAAACCAATAGCTACAGCACCAATCCACCCTAAAACGGTGGTGTTTTTGAATTTTTTGTAATAGAAAATTACGGCCAGGGCAGGAATGCCCAACAAGGCCAGCAAGTGCGAACCAATTGAAACACCAGTGATATAGGCAATAAGCACCAGCCAATGGTCGGCACGGGGGCTGTCATCATCGTACCATTTAAGCATGGCCCAAATGTTAAATGACAGGAAGCACTGCGAACTGGTAAACACGATATACTCTACTGCGCTGAACCATTGTGAATCGAGAAAAGTGCATGAAGCAGCGGCGATTAGCCCTGCGCCCAGCACACTGATAATCTGCCCGGTTCTGTATTCGCCGTCTTTAAAAACAAATTTACCTGTTAAAGAAGTGGTTATCCAGAAGGTGAACATCACTGTTCCGGAAGTCATCAGGGCACTTAAAAGGTTACACGCCAGTGGAACATTGGCTGAACCCGGGCTACCCGGAATGGCAGCATTGGCACCGGTAAAAAGTGAAAATATCCTCCCCATTAAAAGGAAAAGCGGGAAACCCGGTGGGTGGGCGATTTCAAGCTTAAAGGCACTGGGTATAAACTCGCCGCAATCCCAAAAACTACCGCTTTTTTCCATGGTGGTTATATACACTACTGCGGCAAAAAGAAAGCTTACTACTCCTAAAATGTTGTTTAACAACTTATATTTCTTCATTCATCTGGATTTTGTGTTGGGATAAAAATAGATTTTTTGCTGAATAAGCAGCAAACGTTGGTGCAGATTCTTGATTGTTTTATAAATAGTTAAAGAAATTGAGACCGTATTTAGCCCTGAGAACCTGGTTTTTTAAGGCGGCCTTTACCATGGTATTTTGAGGGATGGGTGTTTTATATGGGGGGCTATTTTATTGATTTCAATGTAGGTTTTATGCATTATGCCTTATGTTGCGCCAATCGGGTAATGCAGGGTAGCTAAGTTGATGCTTATGCGACTCCGCCGGAGTCGTATATTTTTGTTTTTCTTGTTTCTATAAATATATGACATCTCTGAGGTCAGGATTACCTTGAAATAGGAGCGTTTTTGCAGAACGTAAAAAGCTTTCGCAAATATTGGGGATTTGGTTCTGCTGGTTTTGACCATGCCATTACGTTGCCCGGATACAAGCCCTGCCTTTATTAATTGTATTTTAATGAAACTTTAGGTTGTAGCATACGTAAGTATTAACGGACAATAAACGAGTATCAGCTATCCCCCCAAGCTGAAACTATGTATTTATTGACTGGCTTAGGATTATTTAAATTTTTCGTTACTGTTCAGAAGCTAATATAAGAAAAAAATGAACACGTAGAAAAAAACGGAAAATTAACTTATCAGTCTTATTAAGTTTTTTGTTAGGGATTTGGTAAGGTTGAATGGGAGGCGTTGCTTTGTATCATGGAATTTACGGCAGCCCAAGTGATAATGACGAGAGAGGAGTTTGACAAGCTAATAGGCAAAGTTGAGGCATACGAATCATTGTTGCGAAAAGTTGAGAAGCTGGAAAAACGAGTCAGGGAATTAGAATCTCAGCTTAATAAAAACAGCCGTAATAGCAGCAAACCACCGTCAAGTGATGGGTATAAGAAGAAGATAAAAAACAACCGGGAAAAAAGTGAGAAGAAGGCGGGAGCGCAGGATGGGCATGAAGGAACTACCCTGCAGATGGTAGAAACGCCGGACAAAGTAGTAAAGCATAAAATAGAAGGAGTATGTGAATGTGGAAAGGATTTAAAACGCGCTGAGCTTAAAAACGTGCAGTCAAGGCAGGTATTTGATGTGCCTGAAAAACTACTCGAAGTAACGGAGCATCAGGTTGAAATAAGGCAGTGCAGTTGCGGGATCATACATGAAGCGAAGTGTGCTGTAAAAGGAAATGTGCAATATGGAGAAAGAATCAAAGCATTGATGGTATACCTGAACCAATACCAGTATTTGCCCTTTGAACGATTACAGGAGTTTAGCGAAGACTGTTTTGGAATAAGCATTAGCGATGGTGTGTTGAACCAGAGCAACCAAAGATGCTATGAAAATCTGGAGCAAACGGAAATAGATATTAAGCAACAAATTATCCAAAGTGAGGTGATGCACAATGACGAAACGGGCATCCGGTGCGAGAAGAAAACACAATGGATACACAGTAGTTCTACAGAATTATATACGTATTACAGCATTCAAAATAAACGGGGCAAAGAAGGAATGGACGCTATCGGAATCTTACCCCATTTTAAAGGCATAAGCGTACATGACCGGTGGGCAAGTTATGATGATTACGGTTGTGGCCACGCCTTATGTAATGCGCATTTATTGAGAGACCTTAAATTTTTAGCCGAAGAAAATGGTAGTAAGTGGGCAGAAAAAATGATAGCCGTATTAGTGCAGGCCAACCGAGACAAAAAAGAAGGGTTGCTGGATAAAAAAGCTATTCACGCCATAGAAAAGCAAAGTCGCCGAATCATTAAAAAAGGGCTAAAACAAGAGCCTCTACCCATAGCGATAACCACCATAAAGCGTGGAAGGAAAGCCAAAACAAAATCTTTACTTCTGTTGGAGGTATTTATGCATCGCAGCCAACAGGTATGGGCATTTATTTATAATGAAGCCGTTCCTTTTGATAATAACCTTGCAGAACGCGATTTACGGATGGTTAAACTCAAACAAAAAATATCGGGTTGCTTCCGTTCATTAAATGGAGCACAGGTATTTTGCCGCATCCGAAGTTATATCTCTACCACAAGAAAACAAGGGTATAGCATCCTTTATGCAATTGAATGTGCTCTTTTAAATAAACCTATTCCCGTATAATATTGCTGAACAGTAACAAAAATTTAAAGTAAAGCAACCCGAAGTAAATGGAAAACTGCTGTACGAATTAGGAAACCACCAATGGGATATTCCACGCCTGCGCGAGCTTTTGGAGAATATTATAAAAAGGGACACTTACTTTTATGATTATGAGATTACGCATGAATTTCCGGAAATAGGAAAAAAGACTATGCTGTTGAACGCCATGCGCATTGTGCAGCAGGTAGATAACGACCAATTGATTTTACTTGCTTTTACCGATACTACTGAAAAGAACCGCGAAAGAAAAGAAGAGAAAACCGAACTGGAGGGTATTATTACGGAACGGACGAACGCGTTAGAGTTGAGCCACACGTTGCTTGAAGAAAGAAACCATAACCTTGAGCGGATGAACAAGGAGTTGGAAACCTTTACTTTTATATCGAGCCACGACCTGCAGGAGCCTTTAAGAAAGATTAAAAGTTTTGCTTCAAGCCTGTTGAGTGAGGAGCAGCAAAATCTGTCGGCTACCGGTAAAGATTACCTGGCCCGCATGCAGGAAACGGTTAAGCGTATGCACATGTTAATTGAGGATTTGCTGGCTTATTCCCAGGTTAATAATGCCGCACAGCGTTTCGAAAAAACAGACCTGAATAAAATTGCCGACGAAGTAATTGCAGATTTTGATGACGAGATTGCAGAAAAGAAAGCTGTTATAAAATCAGGCGGCCT
>CAISWS010000087.1 GCA_903889265.1 uncultured Bacteroidota bacterium | reverse complement strand
GGATGGAACCGGAAAAGACTGGAAGAAAAACACCCGAACTACCGCCACTATAATATCGATATTCGCGACAATCAGGCGGTAGAAAACATATTTAAAGAATACAATACAGATATAAAACTTATTATTCACACGGCAGCTCAGCCATCGCACGATTGGGCTATGAAAGAACCCTTTACCGACTTCAGCGTAAATGCAACGGGAACTCTGAATTTGCTCGAAAATACACGCCAACATGCCCCTGATGCGGTTTTCATCTTCACATCTACGAATAAAGTATATGGCGATAAGCCTAATTTCCTTCCGCTGGAAGAACTGGAAACCCGCTGGGAAATAGAAAAGAGCCATCCCTATTACAAAAACGGAATAGATGAAAACATCGGTATCGACCAAACGAAACACTCGATATTTGGGGTATCAAAAGTAGCAGCCGATGTAATGGTTCAGGAGTATGGCCTTTACTTCGGACTTAAAACAGGAACCTTTCGCGGCGGATGCTTAACCGGCCCTAACCACAGCGGTGCGCAACTGCATGGTTTCTTATCTTACCTTATGAAATGCGCCGTTACCGGAGGCACTTACACCATATTTGGCTATAAAGGGAAACAGGTTCGCGACAATATACATAGTTACGATTTGGTAAATATGTTCTGGCATTTTTACCAATCTCCGCGTAAAGGGGAAGTATATAATGCAGGTGGCGGAAGACATGCCAACTGCAGCATGACGGAAGCCATTGCCCTGTGCGAAAAGATAACCGAGAAAAAAATGAATATCGTATATTCTGATACTGCACGAATAGGAGACCATATATGGTATATCAGCGATTTGTCGAAATTCAAAAAACACTATCCGGGATGGGATTATACCTATAATTTGGATGAAATGCTGGTGCAAATTCACGACAGTTTCCTGGTACGAAAATAAATTCCCCGTATGATTATTGTCCGATTTACAGGCGGTTTGGGAAACCAGATGTTTCAATATGCATTAGGAAGAAACCTGGCATTAAAAAACAATACCTGGCTTAAAATCGATACCTCTATTTTATTTGACCGCAGCCAGGCGCATGAAATTGTAACTCACCGCAACCTGGATATCGATATTTTTAATGTTCGACTGGAATCAGCTACCGATAAAGAAATAGAATACTTTAACGGCAAAAAATACGCCTCCATTCCCGGAAAGATTTATAATAAAATAGGGTGGACATTCCGAAAAAAAAACCTTATAGTCGAGAATGGAAGACAATTTGACTCAGCCATATTGCAACTGGGCGATAATAAATGCTTAGTAGGCAGTTGGCAAAGTGAAAAATACTTTCGTGAAGCTGAATCATATATCAGAAAAGAATACACTTTTAAAGCCCCGTTAAGTGGCAAAGCAGAGGAACTTGGTAAACAAATAGCCCAACCCAATACCCTTTGCGTAAATGTACGCAGGGGCGATTATGTTACCAGCCCCATTTACAGCAAAACATTAGGGGCAATGCCTCTTGAATATTTTCAAAAAGGGTATGAGGCCATAAAGGCGAAAACATCCATTAGTAAAACTTTTATTTTTTCAGATGATATTGAGTGGTGCAGGCAAAACCTGAACTTTTTTAAAGATGCCACCCTGGTAGAGCATGAATATGCAGGGCCTAAATTCAGCACTTACCTTCACCTGATGTCGTTATGCAATCATTTTATTATTCCCAACTCCACCTTTGGCTGGTGGGGAGCATGGTTGGCAAACCGCAGCGGCAAAATTGTTATTGCCCCAAAAAGCTGGTATAAAGACCCTACCTTAAATTCCTCTGACATAGTTCCTGCGGGTTGGATTAAACTCTGAATAAAAAAAACTTCCGTCATAGTCACATTATCTTACTATCAACCTGCAAGTTGCAAGCCATGACTTTTAGCGGGCAATATTTCCTTAATTTCATTAATTTTGCGGGATGGGTATCCTGAAAATTCAGGGATTCCTTTAAATTAGCATAACAGCGAAGAATGCAGGAAAAGCACGAAGAGCATTGGGATATAATAGTTGACGCGAAAAAGCACAGGCTAAGTTTAAATATTGCTGAGCTATGGAGGTACCGGGATTTGATTTTCCAGTTTGCCAAACGCGATATTGCAACCGCTTATAATCAAACCATTTTAGGCCCGCTTTGGTTTCTCATTCAACCACTTCTAACTGCAATCTTATTTCGTTTTGTCTTTCACGGAATAGCTAATATTAAAACAGACCCTATACCGGGGATGCTCTTTTATCTCTCGGGGCTCACTATCTGGAACTATTTCTCTACCTGTTTCTTGGCTACTTCCAATACATTCGTTGCCAACACTGCCATTTTTGGTAAGGTATATTTTCCAAGATTAGTTACCCCTTTATCTAAAGTAATCAGCGGCTTATTCATATTTGGGGCACAGCTTATTTTATTCCTTTGCTTTTTAGCCTACTTTGCTGTTTTCCATACCAATGGCTTTGAAATTCATTTCAGTATTTATCTTCTGCTTATACCCTATTTATTAATTGTGATG
Organism: uncultured Bacteroidota bacterium; assembly: GCA_903889265.1. Taxonomy (GTDB): domain Bacteria; phylum Bacteroidota; class Bacteroidia; order Chitinophagales; family LD1; genus Bog-950. The sequence goes on along the minus strand of CAISWS010000087.1, from coordinate 3,272 downwards.
GGCGGGTTGGGCTTAGGTACAGGAATAATCATTTCTTCATTAACTACAAAATACCGCGATTTGAGTTACCTGGTTGCGTTTGGAGTTCAGCTTTTGATGTTTACGACTACTGTTATATACCCCCTGCCAACGGCCCATACAAGTAGACTACTTGTACTTGCAAACCCTATGAGCCCTATCATTGAAAGTTTTCGTTATGCTTTTTTCCAAGTGGGTGATTTCAATTGGATGGCTTTGGCTTATAGCAGTGTTTTTATGATAGTTACTTTATTTATCGGTATGCTTCTATTCAACCGGATTGAAAAGAGTTTTATGGATACCGTTTGACCCTAGCAGAATGACAGAAACAGTTATAAAATTAGAAGATATAAGCAAGCAATATCGGTTGGGGCAAATCGGCACAGGTACGCTGTCGCATGATGTGAACCGCTGGTGGCATAAAATGCGCGGCAAAGAAGACCCCTACCTGAAAATTGGAGAAGTAAACGTACATGAAAAGAAAGGGGAAAGCAATTATGTTTGGGCGCTGCGGGATATTAATTTTGATGTAAAACAAGGGGAAAGCCTTGCTATTATTGGAAAAAACGGAGCAGGCAAATCCACTTTACTTAAAATATTATCAAGGGTCACCGGGCCCACTACCGGACGCTTTAAAGTAAAAGGCCGGATAGCCAGTTTACTGGAAGTTGGAACCGGGTTTCACACCGAATTAACCGGCCGTGAAAACGTATTTATGAACGGAGCTATTTTAGGTATGACCCGGAATGAAATCACCCGCAAATTTGATGAAATTGTAGCCTTTTCAGGTATTGAACGGTATATAGATACTCCGGCAAAAAGGTACTCTTCGGGTATGTTGGTAAGGCTCGCTTTTGCAGTGGCCGCCCACCTCGATTCTGAAATACTGATAGCCGATGAAGTGCTTGCCGTGGGCGATGCGGAATTCCAAAAGAAATGCCTTGGCAAAATGAAAGATGTAACAGGCGAAGGCAAAACCGTTTTGTTTGTGAGCCATAGCATGCCCGCTGTTCGCAGCTTTTGCAAAACAGCCGTATTATTAAGGAATGGCACGGTCGCCATGTCAGGTGAAGTGGAGGAAGTAATTAAAGAATATATGATGCTTGGGAGTAATGACAACCCGAATATCAAATCATTTTCGCCGCCTTTGCACATTGCCAATAACGCCCAACTGCATTCTATTTCGCTTTACCAACCCGGCAAATCAATTGTTGAACCCCTCGCTATTGATGAGCCTGTAATTATAGAAGCCGACCTTGAATTAGGCGAAGTTCCGCAGGGAAAATATTATCATATCACCTACCTTTTTAAAGGAGATGAAGGAAATGTGCTGTTTATTAGCGGCTCCGGAATGACTGATAATATCTCCATAGATAAACCTGGCAGGCAAAAGGTAAAGTGCTTTGTACCCGCCAATTTTTTCAATGCCGGAACATTCTACATTTCATTCCAGTTTGTTGAAAACAGGAACAAGGTAATAATACGCGAAGAGGACATCATTAACCTTGTTATGATAGAAGGGGAAAGGCAATTGGGCGCCTGGATGGGCCATGCACCCGGCTTTTTGAAGCCAAAATTCCAATGGACCAACGAGCCAGTGATTACTACATAATATATAAACGAGAGATGGCAGCCAATACACAATTTCAAACGGAATTAATCAAACTACTGAAAAGTAATTTATATAATGATTATGCCGATAATGTAGATATATACAGGTTTGGAAAAAATGCAGCGACACCCAAAAAATCGCCGCTTAGAAAAGTATTGTCCCATTTAAAATCGAACATAGAGGCGACGAAAAATTTCAAGAACCGGAATTTAGATACCATCAGCTATTTTGAATACCTGTATGGCTTGTTGAAAGATGATTATTCGAAAAACTTATTGGTTCAAGTATGTGCATTTCGTATTTTGGGCTACAGGAAAATAAAGCTCCCAGTGAATAGTCCGGAGTTTTGGAACGGAGTTTCCTCTATTGAAAATAAACTTGCCGATAAAAATGATTTCCTGCAAACTAACTTCAAAGACTGGAAATTATTCAAACATGATTTAAGCCCCATCGGATACCCGATAAAGCTATACATGCGCCCACTTGGCATATACTACACCTTTGTGTATAAAGGCTATGTTTTCAACAACGGGGAAACTACAATAGGCGTTCGCGAAGGCGATTATGTTATTGATGGCGGGGCTTGCTTTGGCGATACTGCCTTATTTTTTGCCAACCAGGTTGGAAAGGAAGGAAAGGTTTACAGCTTTGAATTTGTGCCCGAAAACCTGGATGCACTCAATCAAAACTTCAGCTTAAACCCAGAACTAAAAGGGCGGATTAAAATAATCCAAAACCCGCTTTGGTCCAATTCCGGGACTCCGGTTTATTTTGAATCGAATGGCCCTGCCACGCATGTAAGCATGAAAAGGATAAGCGAAAAATCGAGTTTTGTAGATACCAAAACAATTGATGATTTAGTGTCGGAAGGCACGATTGAGAAAGTGGATTTTATTAAAATGGATATTGAAGGGGCTGAAACAAATGCGTTGAAAGGCGCGGAAAACACGTTGCGGAAGTATAAGCCGAGGCTGGCTATTTGCCTCTACCACAGCCCGCTTGATTTCAAAGCCATCCCTGAATACCTGAACAGCCTGAATATTGGCTATAAGTTTTATTTTAACCATTACACTATGCATGCTGAAGAAAGTGTGTTATTTTGTACTACTGAATAATTGTGATTAACGTAACAAAAACATACCTGCCTCCGCTGGAGGAATATTCCAAATACCTCAAAAAGATATGGGAAAGTTCCTGGATTACCAATAACGGCCCCATCCTGAAAGAACTGGAGGAAAAGCTAAAAAAGGGATTGGGTGTAAAACACCTGTTCTTTATGTCGAACGGAACAGTTGTGCTCCAAATAGCATTGAAGGCGCTCGGGCTTACCAGGGAAATTATCACTACTCCGTTTTCGTATGTAGCTACAACCACAGCCATTTTGTGGGAAAACTGCAAACCCGTTTTTGTTGATATTGATAAGAATACGTTATGCGTCAATGCTGATTTAATTGAAGCAAGCATCACCGAAAATACGGAAGCGATCCTTGTTACACATGTTTATGGCCTCCCATGCGATGTGGGGAAAATAGAGAAAATAGCCCGCAAGCATAACCTGAAAGTAATTTATGATTCGGCGCATGCTTTTGGAACTATTTATAAAGGCAAACAACTGGCAAGTTATGGAGACGTTGCAACATTG